>JALCZJ010000002.1 GCA_022690815.1 Ferrimicrobium sp. | reverse complement strand
GCGATCTCGGCGACCATCAATGCCTGCTACCGTACGCTTGGGCTGAAGGAGACGGTGATCTTCGCCGACCAGCTGATGTACACGGGCTTTCATTACGCCACGCGTGCGGGGGTATCCTTCGGCATCGACGATATCGTCATTCCGGATCAGAAGCCGCGCATCATCAACAGCGCCGATCGCGAGGTGAAGGAAATCCAGGATCAGTACGCCTCTGGTCTGGTCACCAATGGCGAGCGCTACAACAAAGTCGTCGATATCTGGTCGCGCGCCAACGATCAGGTGGCCAAGGCGATGATGGACAAGCTCGGCAGCGAGGAAGTCGCGGACGTGCACGGCAAGCTCGTGCGGCAGAAGTCATTCAACTCGATTTTCATGATGGCCGATTCGGGCGCGCGCGGTTCCGCCGCCCAGATCCGTCAGCTTGCGGGCATGCGCGGGCTGATGGCCAAGCCCGACGGTTCGATCATCGAGACGCCGATCACGGCGAATTTCCGTGAAGGTCTGAACGTCCTGCAGTACTTCATCTCGACTCACGGCGCGCGCAAGGGTCTGGCCGATACCGCGCTGAAGACCGCGAATTCCGGCTACCTCACGCGCCGGCTGGTCGATGTGGCGCAGGATCTCGTGGTCACCGAGGTCGACTGCGGCACGACGCAAGGGTTGAGCATGACGCCGCTCGTCGAAGGGGGCGATGTGGTCGAGGCGCTCGGGGAGCGCGTGCTCGGCCGCGTGCTCGCCGAGGACGTGCTCAAGCCGGGCACGGACGAGGTGCTGATCGCCAACGGGACCCTGCTCGATGAGAAGCTGGTCCGCACCCTCGAGCAGGAGGGTGTCGATCAGATCAAGGTGCGCTCGTCCATCACCTGCCAGACACGCTATGGCGTCTGCGCACAGTGCTACGGGCGCGATCTGGCGCGCGGTCGGCTGATCAGTATCGGCGAGGCAGTCGGGGTGATCGCGGCGCAGTCGATCGGTGAGCCCGGCACACAGCTGACCATGCGCACGTTCCACATCGGCGGCGCGGCGTCACGGGCCGCAGCGGCCAGCAGTGTCGAAGTGCGCAACAAGGGCACGATCCGCTTCCACCGCATCAAGACCGTGCAGCACGAGAAAGGCCATCTGGTGGCCGTCTCGCGCTCAGGTGAGATTGGTGTGGTCGATGAATTCGGTCGGGAGCGTGAGCGCTACAAGATTCCCTATGGCGCCCTCATCAGCGCCAAGGAGAACGATGCCGTGAGCGCCGGTCAGGTGGTGGCGACCTGGGATCCGCATACGCACCCGGTCGTGACCGAAGTGGCGGGCCTGGTGAAGTTCCAGGACTTCATCGATGGGCTGACCGTGACGACCCAGGTGGACGAGGTGACGGGACTGTCGAGCACCGTGGTGCTCGATACCAAGCAGCGCGGCGGCAAGGATCTGCGCGCAACGGTCAAGCTGGTCAATGCCAAGGGCAAGGAAGTGACCTTCGCCAACACGGAAATTCCGGCGGTGTACTCGTTGCCGGCGGGCGCGTTCGTGGCGCTCGAGGACGGCGCGCGGGTGTCGGTGGGCGATGTGATCGCCCGCATCCCGCAGGAATCGTCCAAGACACGTGACATCACCGGCGGATTGCCCCGCGTCGCGGATCTGTTCGAGGCACGCAAGCCCAAGGACCAGGCCATTCTGGCGGAGAAGTCCGGTACGGTGAGCTTCGGTAAGGAGACCAAGGGCAAACGGCGCCTGATCATCACCAGCGATGACGGCGAGAAGTACGAGGAGCTGATACCGAAGTGGCGCCAGCTGAACGTCTTCGAAGGCGAGACGGTCGAGCGCGGCGAGGTGATTGCAGATGGCGAGCCGAATCCCCATGACATCCTGCGCCTGCAGGGTGTGGAGGCTCTGGCCAACTATCTGGTGCGCGAGATCCAGGACGTCTATCGATTGCAGGGCGTGAAGATCAACGACAAGCACATCGAGGTGATCATCCGCCAGATGCTGCGCAAGGCCGAGGTGCAGGCCGCCGGGGATACGACGCTTCTGCGCGGCGAGCAGCTCGATCGCGCGCGCGCGCTCGACATCAACGATCGGGCCGAGCATGACGGCAAGCAATCGGCCGCTCTGCAGCCGGTGCTGCTCGGCATCACCAAGGCATCGCTGGCCACCGAGTCGTTCATCTCCGCGGCTTCCTTCCAGGAGACCACCCGCGTGCTCACCGAGGCCGCGGTCCGGGGACTGCAGGACGATCTGCGGGGCTTGAAGGAGAACGTCATCGTCGGACGGCTGATCCCGGCGGGAACCGGCTTCGCGACCCATACGTCGCGTCGGCGCGCGACCGAGGGGCCGGCCCGCCGCAGTTTCATGGAAGTGGGCGGCAGCGTTCCCGAGACCGACGACAGCGCCAATGCCAGCGAGGAGCCGGAAAGCGCCGCGGGCTGAGCCCGATCCCGAAAGAGCCGGCGGACGCCTGCGCGTCCGCCGGCTCATGGCCCGTGCTCAGGGCTTCGGTCTAGCGGGAGAATGGCGGCGTAGGCGGTGCGTGAGGTGATGAGCGCCGGCCGCGGCGCTTGACCAGAGCGCCTGAAAGATCAGCCAGACCGTGACCGCAAACACCGCAGCGAATATCAGTGCCTGGGGCGACAGCCCGAAGGTCGGCACCCAGCTGTGCAGCGTGGCACGCATCATGGCGGGATCGGGGTGCAGCACCAGATAGAAGGCCTGATGGTAGAGACTGCCGTGCAGCGCCGCGACTTCGCGTTGCAAGCGGCGGACATTGTCGGCCAGAGCGCGGATTGCCGCGCCTTCGGCGTGGAACGGGGCCACGCGGCTCGCGAGATGGAACTCGATCAGCTTGCGCAGGTGCCCGCCGAAGAACAGATCGGCGATCTTCTGCCAGGGCGCCAGATCGAGCCGCGCCTGCTCGAGCCGTCCGCCGAGCCGCTGGCGATACTGTGCGATGAACCCCGGCACTAGCCCGCCGGCAATGCCGCCGCACACCAGCAGCAGACGATCGATCAGGCCCCGTACGACCGGCATCGTGCGTTTCAGCCGCATCCGCAATCGCAGGCACAGACCGCCGCGGGCGCGCGCCGCGGCGCTACAGAGCGGCACATTGTTGCGCGAATGCGTCTACTTGTTCCCAATCGGTGTACTCCACCTTGGCATCGCGGGCCGTGGGGCCGCCGGTGAGTTTCATGATGAGACGGATGATCTGCCGGTCCCAGAATCCATATAGGGCGTAGTCCAGCCGGCCGGCGAACACCGCGGCGCACTGCGGCTGCCATCCGACCTCGGCGAGGAGCTTGCGTAGATAGGGATTGGTCGCAGGGGTGTTCTTCTCGCTCTTGCGCGCAACCAGATTGACACTGAACAGAGCGGTTGGTTTGCCGTCGAGCTTGTGCGCGTTTGCGGCGATGAACTGCCGTACGTGCGCGCGATGCTTGCCATAACGCACGCTTGCCCCAATGATGACTTTGTCAAACGGAGCGGCGTCGATGACGACATCGTCGCGCATTTGCTCGAGGGTCACCGCGTGCGCGAGCGCCTCGAGTCGCTGTCGCAGCCGCTCGCAGATCCGGCGCGTCTGCCCGTCAACAGTCGAATAGGCAATCAGGATTTTGGCCACAGGCGTCCTCGTGCGCGGTAGCGTACGCCAAGATGACCGGCACCGAAACCCGCGTGGATCCAGGACCTGCCGCCGGACGCAGCACCTCTTGATCCTCAAGGCGCCCCGCTGCCCGGGACTGTGGGCCGCCGCAATTGACGCCATGCCGTCCCGCTGATATTTTGAACTTAAATGCGAATCACTCTTATTTACATCTCGGTGCATTCCCGAGCGGATCGGCCGCTCTGCGCACCGTAATTCGGCCACCCAGCCTCCGGAACCGATCCAGTGGACCAATCGACCTCACCTCGGCAGCCGCCGGGCACGACCGCCCTGCCGGCCTGGAAGCTGTTTCTCCTTGTGATGGGACCGGGACTGGTGGTGATGCTGGCCGATACCGACGTTGGCAGTCTCGTTACTGCAGCGCAGTCGGGGACACAATTTGGGTACCGGATGGTGCTCCCGCAGGTGGTTCTTATTCCTATTCTCTACTTCGTCCAAGAGATCACTATCCGTCTCGGTGTCGTAACCCACAAGGGTCACGGAGCGCTCATCAGGGAGCGCTTTGGGAGGCACTGGGCACTTCTGTCAGCTGGCACGCTCTTTGCGACGTCAATCGGAGCACTGCTTACCGAGTTTGCAGGCGTTGCTGGAGTTGGGGAGTTGTTCGGGATCCCTCGCAAGATCACGGTCTCGGTTGCGGCGGCGTTCCTGATCGGGATTGCTCTGACCGGTAGTTACCGTCGTGCCGAACGCATTGGCATCGCCTTCGGCCTGGCCGAACTGGTCTTCGTGCCAGCTATGTTCCTTGCTCACCCCAGTCTGCACGCGATCGGTTCCGGTCTGATCCACCTTCCTTTGCACGATAGTTCATATGTCCTATTGCTGGCGGCCAATGTTGGAGCCGTGATTATGCCGTGGATGATCTTCTACCAACAGGGAGCGGTGATCGACAAGGGTCTCAGTCGCCATCATCTGCGTGCAGAACGCCGTGACACCGCCGTCGGATCGGTGATCACGCAGTTGATCATGATCGTGATGGTGCTAGCGTTCGCCGCAACGGTTGGTCTCGTTCACCCAGGGGATACTCTCGACACTGTCAGTCAGCTTTCTTCGGCGCTGACACCGTTCGTAGGCGACCTCGGTGCCAAGGTACTGCTCGGAGTGGCCATGCTTGGTGCAGGCCTTGTCGCTGCATTAGTAGCATCGCTAGCGGGGGCTTGGGGAATCTCAGAGGTCTTCGGATGGGCGCATACGTTGAACGAGCGCCCCAGCCGGCGTTCGGCCAACTTCTATGTCACCTATACCCTTGCACACGTGGTTGGCGCGATCATCGTTCTATTCAGCATTGACTTAGTGAAACTTGTCATTGACGTCGAGGTGATGAACGCGCTGTTGTTGCCAATTGTCCTCGGCTTTCTCCTCTCACTCGAGGCAAAGGCCCTACCCGATGAGTACCGAATGCGTGGGGTGTATCGAGTCGTCGTGACGGGGCTTTGCCTTGTTGTAATTGGCTTTGGCCTCTACATGGTACCCGCTACGCTTGGTTGGACGTGAGCAGGTCGTCGACGGTGGCCGGTAGCGGGTCCCTCGATGCTCCGCAGCCCTTGATATGGCTGCCAGGACGAAGCCGGATGCCTATGCGTGGACTACGTTCTTGTTGGTGGATGCGAGCATGGTGTAGGGAGGTTTCTGACGTTTGGTTGTTCCTGACATCAAGCAGACAGATTTGTGGCTCTCGGTCTCAATTCCCGAGGCGTCGGCACTGCTGAATGTGGGTTGTTGCGAAGGGCCATTGACCTGCGTTGAGATATCTTTCAATCAGCGGACTAACTGTTGATGGTTCCATATTGCACCGGTGTGCCAGACCAGGTGATAGGATCTAGTGACACAGCTCGTCCGGGGTTGGTGGCCTCCACCACCTGGCCGTTGCCAACGTAGATGGCGACATGGTCAATGCTTGTCGCCCCTTCGGTGTCGTAGAAGACCAGATCGCCGGGCTGAAGTTGCGAGTAGCTGATCGGAGTGGTGTCACTTGCTTGATCGGCGGCGGAGTGAGGGAAGTCAACGCCAAGCTTTGCATAGATATACATAACCAAACCTGAGCAATCGAAGTCCTGTAATCCGTTGCTCCATTCTCCGGCTCCACCCCAAACGTACGTAGTGTCATGTGCGTTGACGATTTGAAGCGCTTCCTGGGCCGCTTGGGCCATGATTGAGGTTGCCGACGCGGTTCCAGGGGTGGGCCCGCTGGGTTGAGGACTGGCTTGACTAGATGGTGTTTGCGCTGTGCTAGGTTGCTGTGCCTGTGCCTGCTGGATGGCGAGTTGTGCAGCCGCCTGCGCTTCGCGCTGTTTGACCACGGCTTGCTGCTCTTGGTAGACCAATTGTTGAATTTGTTGATTCACTTGGTTAAGTGCATCCACGGCTTGGCTCTGGGCATTTTGCGCCTTGCTACGGTTGGCCGCAATGAGTGCGACGGTAGCTTCTACCTGTTGGCCTTCGGCGTGCAGCTGATGGTACTGTTGGTTGAGAACCTGTTGTGCAGTGTCATAGTTTGCTAGCGCTTCCTCTTGGGCACCGGTGGCCGTATTGATGTCTTCCTGAATGAGCGCGGCTGAGTTTGGACTGGCTTGGAGCAAGGTTGTGACGTTCGTGCCCGTACCACCCTGCATAAACAACGTATCCGCTTCAGCGACCACCTCTGAATGCAAGACCGAGACGCGACGTTGTTCTCGTGTGATTGCTTGCTGTGTGTCGGTCATCGTAGTGCGTAGCTGTCCGAGCTGTGTCTGCGCCTGGTCGTACTCCTCTGCGTAGACTTGGACCTGGTTGTCAAGGAAATTAATTCTGCCGGCGATCGCCTTTGCTCGGTTTTGGTCGCTTTGTAGTGTCCCACCATACGCCCGAGCGGTGAGTAGCGTTGGATAGCCGACTGCAGCCCCAAGCATCACCACACCCATAACGATCGCGCCTGCGCGACGTTGCCAGTTCAATGGGTACCCGACCACGTAAGTCCCATCGACAGTTCCTTCATGCTTATTGAGCGTCCACTGAAGTTATATTAGTTAAGCCATGCCTAAGTTGCAAGTGATCCTAGCGCAGCGAGTTTATCGTCTGGTTGGTGAGCCGAGCGCCGCCGCCTGCTGAGCTGTCTCGGAGCTCGTCTTGAAGATGGACTACACGTGTAATGCGCTAGTTTACAGCAGTCTACTGCGAATCGCTGAATCGGGGTCACCTCTACCTTGATTGGGCAAGAGAGCCTGGGTTATCGCCGTTCAGTGCGGATCGAGCCTCTCCTCAAGCTGATCGTTTCCGCTCGGTGCGACCGCCTTCGGTTCTGGATGTGGAAACGATGCAGGTACGCGATGACCTTGACGACTGACTGAGTTCCCCGATTAGGGTCAGCGCTATGGAACGACGTAAGGATTCGTCTCCTGCTTCCACGGAGCGTCGGGAAACGTTCCGTCGACGCGTTGGATGGGTTGGCGTACTTGTTGGCCTTGGGTTTGCCTGGTGGGAGGGCTACCATCCCTGGCCAAGCCTGGCAGCTCACATCAGCATTGTGAGCGCGATTATTGTTGTGGTCGCGTTGGCAGTGCTTGTCGGTCGGGGATGCCAATCACTTTCATCGCGCTCTTGGCTCCATCGAGTTGGTGCTGGCTTACGCAATCCAACCAAGCGTTCGCCGCTCTTTTTTGCTGGTTCCGTCGTTTGGATCGTCCTTGCTCTCGCAATAGCTGGTTGGGACTTTCACAGCTTTTTGCGAGAGGTGCCTTCACTGCCGACGCTCAGCTACCTGATAGGGCGGGTGAGCCGTTTTGTCGTTGGCCGGTCCATCTTGGTGGCCACGTGGTTGGCGCTTGGAGTCTTCTTCGCGGTTGGTCATCGGTCCAAGCGTGACGTCGCAAACAGATCAGACGATTGCGGCCCTCGACGACCGGGGCCGCCAGTTGGTGGGGGCAGGCTGTCATGAATCTCGGTCAACTCGTTTGGGTCGTCCTCGCGGCGATGCTGCTTGTCTGGATAACCGTGACGCAGCGTTTCTCCGATCGGTTGCCTACGCTCTTTGCGATTGCCCGTGGCTTTCTCGATTCTTGGTTAGGTCGTTCGATACTTCTCGTTGGATGGGCCGAGGTGGGCTGGCATTTGTTCTGTCAGCATCCCTGATCGAACGGTGTGTTGTGAACAGCCCGGTCGAGTCTCCCTGACACCTCATACCTATTGAGTCGAGGTCGTTTGGTGGCGAGCTCCCAACCTCAGGTGAGGTGGCCGCGAGCGTCGATTCGGATGGGTTCGGCGAGGCTTGATCCTCGGAGCGTCAGATACTGGTCAAAGAGGTTGATAACGGTGCAGATGTGGTTGGGTACGACCTGTAGGAGGGTGCCCACAGGGGGAGGTGTTCCATCAAAGGAGACGATACCGTGATGCTCGGACAACCGTGTGACGATGGCGCCTTCGAGGTCGCGTATCTCGCCATACCCTGCAACCAGGGTTGACGACTCACCAACCAGTGCCTTACTGCCTGCGTCGATCACAAACTGTCCGGGGACGGCGGTGCTGATCACCCTTGTGGCGACAACCGCCGCCACCTGATCAGGTAGGGCGGCACCGAGGGCTACTTGTTGGCGATCGTTGAACAGGTAGGTTCCGGGGCGAGCTTCAGTGACGACGCCCCCAAGATGAAGAGCGGTCGGCGACGATCCGGCGCTGACCACCGTCGGAGTGAGGCCCTGATCGGAGAAGCTCTCGGACGCTATCGTCAGAGCTGAGATCTCGTCGGCCGCAGCCCGTTCGACAGCATCTCGCCCCTGGTAGCTATGGCCACCGTGGGTGAAGACGCCTCTAACGGATAGGCCGCGCGACTGACATCCATGTGCGAGTTGCCCGGCCTGATTGGGTCGCACTCCCGTCCGATGTTGTCCACTGTCGACTTCGATCATGACCTCGATCTGGTCCGATCGATCGATTTGCGTTGCAAGCGCTTGCGCCCCCGCAATTGAGTCTACGCCGATGCGTAGTTTGGCCATCGTCGCGAGTTGGTTGAGCTTTGACGCTATCTTGGCTGTGCACCAAACAGGGAGCGCCACAAAGATATCATCAAATCCTGCCGCGGCAAAGACCTCTGCCTCGCCGATGGTCGCGACGCTGATGCCATTGGCGCCGAAGGAATATTGGAGACGGGCAAGATCCACTGACTTGTGAGTCTTGGTGTGCGGTCGTAGGGTGATGTGCTTTGAGGACAACTGCTGGGCCATCCTCTTTGCGTTAGCATCAACGGCCTCCAGATTGACAAGCAGACTCGGTGTGGCGATATCGTCGGGGATTGACCAGCTCTGCATATGCTGCCTTCCTATCGAAACACCGGGTTTTGCGCTGGCTGTTGTCGCCGGCATGACGATGTCAGTTGGGCCGAACCTGGCGTCGAGCCGACACGGTCGTATCGGCGGCGACTCAAGGCTTGGCCTTGATGTTGGCACAAGTCTATCGCCCGATTGTCGAACCATGGGGCGATCGATAACCACAACATCGAGATCGGTGTAAGGGAACCACGTGGAGAGGGGCCACGATCGCCCCCTTCGTCAACCACATCACTAGCACATCCGAATCGACGAGACTAGTGGCAGCTAACCTTTGACACCCGTGTCTCGGGTGCACCTGGCCCATAGCGGGAGTCAATCAACCGACAAAGTGAGAAGCGAAGACGGACCTGTCGGGCTATTCTTCCTGGTCCGGTCCATAGGTGGTTCACAATGGGGTGCTGCCCTGGGAACGTGGAGCGGCGCGGTGGGGTGAAGTCTTACAAATGCCGCAGCTGGCACTGCATTGTGCAACAACGCCTCGGCTGTGGATGGCTGATCTCATGACGCGAAGGCTGAGCCGATGACGATCGGTCTACAGTTGGACGGTCCTTGGACATGGCTTGCCCAGCTATGGTCGCCGCGAAGGCCCTCGTGGGCCTGTACTCTCCCAATTGATAGGGATCGTCGACGTTGGTTTTACTTCCGAAGGCGACGCTGAGAGGTCATCCACAACAGCGGTATCTATCGGGGCCTGGTTGATAGAGTAACGTCCCGTCGATGCTGACCCCCAGACGCTTTGACGCAAGCCGCCGCTGCAAAATTTACCGCTTCGTGGAGTCCATGGCGAGAGGAAGCAGCGATAAGGCGTGGGCAGAATGAGCGGCTTGCCATGGCCGCCCGTGCGTGTGGTAACTTCACCAGCACGCCGTTTGCTCCCAGCCGACTCTGAATCGGACTCTAGCCCAAGAACGCTGAAAACGCCGAGGGGCTTGGCGTTAGATTGGCCACCTTGTGCGCTCAAAGCGTGAGGAACTCCTTGGTTAATCAAAGCTTCGTACAAAACTGACGGAAACAGGCGTGCTGGGCTGGTTGTGGTATGCCGGTCGCCCACGCCCTGGCGTAGGTTTCAGCGAGTCGTGTGGTAACGCCGTTGGGTCAGTTGCCCTTACTCACGGTCTGAACCGACAACGATGTCGAGGCTCATTGAGACGTCGTTTTCGCAATCTAACGGTGGTTGTAGCTGAGCGACGGCTTCGCGTAAGGTGGCAAGCTCGAGAAGAAGGTCGGCCAGTTGTCCCGTTGTGGTCGTGGCCCACTGTTCGGATGGATCTCCCACGCCATGGCGCTTGTGGATTATCCAGCCGTAGCGCGCGTTGGCGTTGGCTCGCTCGCGCGTAGTCTCCCGCCACCAGGCTGAAAGTGCCAGCGTTCGACAATTCTTTGCCTCAAAGACGTGGTCTGGTACGCGCGCTGCGGTGACATCACCCTTGTCGTTTGTTCCCTGGAGCCCGAGTCGGATGGCTTGGAGGTTGCGGAGATTGAGTGCCTTAATGAGGTCCATCTCGAGCGACCGACCAGCTGCCTTTGCTGAGGCACGCGACCGCTTTTTGGCTTCCATTGACCACCTCGCCTAGTTCGAATGCAGGGTTCTTAGGTTCACGCTAGCCTGAGAGACCAGCCGCCAACCATGGCGGCAAGCTTGAGATGGCGAGAGTTTTGCGTTGTGGTTCCTCAGACATCGTGGTTCCTCGGACATCATAACTTGATGAGCGAGCTTGTCTCAATGCTTCCTGCCATTGGGGACTCGACGGCTCAGGGGTGCAAGGGACGGGAGTGGTGAAGAATGTTCAAGTCTTTAGGAGCCGAAACCGACCATCAGCACTGTTGTGACTCAGACCCGTCGCGTTCCTGGGTCCACACCCCCGACCTGTGAAGTGGCAAATGGTGTTGGTCTGTGATGACCAGTCGTTCTCGATTTGAACACACCTTTGGACCCACGTCGGCCCGCAGGATTCTTCGCGTTACTGCAACCGACATCGTCGTTAGTGAATATGAAGGTCATGCTTGGTTGTGGCGGCCGTGATCTCCTGATCGGTGAGTGTGCTCATGTCAACGGGTGTGACCAAAGCCAGATGTTGGCCGACTGGGCAGTATTGCAGTCGCCACCAGAGGAATCGGAACGCCTTGATCGAGACACCTGGGATCCACCACGTTGTAAAGACGTGGTCGTGGGTGCAACGCACCACTGTGTCAAGCGTAAAAATCGAGTCACGTCGTCGCCACAGCACGATCGCCTCTGCGATGATGGCGAAGAGACCGAGAGCGATGCCGGTGACATGGCGCTCCCCCGTCATTTGTAGTGGCCCGCGAGACGTCCGATGACAGATGTAGGATCGTCACAACTGAGCAAGATTTCCGAAAATCGTTCTGTCCTGTCGAGACGGATGCGGATTCCATCGCGATGTTGGTGGTGGATGGCCGCAAAGACCTTGATGCCCTTCGATGCAAAAGTCCCAACGGCAAACTCACCTGGTAAACGAGCACCGATAAGCTCCATTCCATGGACTTGTCCGGAGATGTTGTGCACGGGCTCGATGGCGATCACGTTGGCTGCTGGAATGGTGACGTCACCATGGACGGAGGCGGCCTTCTCTCAGAGACTCAATCGTAGATGCAACGACTGCCCTTCTCGAACGATCTCCACCACTCTTGAGTCCTTCCTCAAGGGTAAGCAACAGTATCGCTATTAATACTGAGAATGATACACCTAAGCTCGCGCGCTCTGACGGTTAGGATGCAGTTGTGAACAGCGCTTCTCTTTTGCTGCATCCAGTGCGCCTACGTATTGTCTAGATGTTCCTTGGAGACCGTGCGTTGACCACAGCACAGATCGCGTCGGAACTCTCAGATATACCGATGGGAAGTCTCTATCGTCATGTCGCGATCCTCGTGAAGGCCGGGGTTCTGCAGGTGGTCGCGGAGTGTCGGCGACGCGGTGCTGTTGAGAGGACGATGTGTTGCGACCGGCGCGCGCGCAGGTGAGCGCTTCGGATGCACAGGCTATGGGGCACGATGAGCAACAGCACGCCTTCTTGGCATTTATTGCCAATCTAATAAGCGAGGCGGATCGGTACTTTGGACGTGAAGGTTCTGATCCGGTCCGTGACAGAATCGGTTACCGAATGAGCGGACTCTGGCTCACCGACCAGGAGTTGCAAGAGTTCTACGGAGACCTGGTGTATTGTTGGGGCCGCGCCTCGCAAACCTTCCCGAGGAGGGCCGCAAGCGGCGGATATTCTCGTGGATCGCACTGCTGGCCCCCGAGGAGGAGAGGAGTGATGAACGCTGATAGACCAGGTGCGCTCGTGTAGATCTCCCTGGCACCGTAGGCATCTTGATGCAGGTGTACCCATGGTTGCGCAACCTCGGTTGTTGACCAAGCAAGGTGTCCCGATCTGTTGAGTCAAGTGCACCCGGCCGGTTCTCTCGTCGGGCAGCTTGTAGTTCTAACCAAACGCTTCCACGGCGCTAGGGTCGAAAGTCCCAATTATCGCCTTGACTACCTACCGGATGAGGTCGGCCAGGATACGCTAGGGGGTATGCAAAATTCTTTGGTGAGCCCCGTTGCGAAGCGTACGAGCCCGCGGCGAGTCGTTATTGTTGGTGGAGTCGCTGGTGGAATGTCGGCGGCCACGAGGCTCCGGCGCCTCGATGAAGACGCTATCATCACAGTGCTTGAGCGCTCGGGGCACGTCTCCTACGCCAACTGTGGTCTTCCATACTACGTTGGCTCGGTCATTGATGATCAGGAGGATCTGCTGCTGCAGACGCCTGAGCGCCTCCACGCTCGCTTCCGTTTGGATGTCCGGGTAAGGACAGAGGTGATCGGAATCGATCGAGCGCAGCATCGGGTTGAGTTTCGATCGACCGATGGAGGTGTGGTAGAGACGCTCGACTACGACAAGCTCATACTCAGTCCTGGGGCATCGCCGGTGCGGCTGGAGATCCCTGGGTTTGAACGGACGCGACCGCTGCGTACGGTTGAGGACGCAGAGCGACTCGTAAGAGACGTTGCTAAGACACCGCGAAGCGCGGTCGTAGTGGGTGCGGGCTTCGTCGGACTTGAGACCGCGGAAAATCTTACCCGTCATGGGATCATCGTGACCGTCATCGAGGCGTCCCCTCAGGTGTTGCCGGCCCTCGACCCCGAACTTGCCATCCTCGTGGAGGAGGAGCTTATCCAAAATGGAGTTTCCGTGATGACAGGTGTCTCCGTCACCGCGGTTCATGACTGGGGTGTGACACTGAGTGACGGTCGTGAAGTTGAGGGCGAGATGGTGGTCGCTTCGGTGGGAGTCAGGCCCGAGACCGGCCTGGCCCAAGCGGCTGATCTCGAGATCGGACCACGAGGTGGAATCGTGGTTGACGAGGCAATGAGGACGAGTGACCCCGATATTTACGCCGTCGGTGATGCGGTCGAGAAACTCGATGCGATTAGTGACATGCCATCGCTGATCGCGTTGGCAAATGTCGCTAATCGTCAGGGCAGGCGCGTTGCCGACCATATCTGCGGTCTACCCTCGCGCCATGCTCCGTCACTCGGCACCGCCGTCGTCAGGGTGTTCTCACTCACTGCTGCTATTACAGGTTGGAACGAGCGTCGCTTGCATGGCCTGGGCCGCCCGTATCGGGTTGTGCGTGCTCATCCGATGAACCACGCGAGTTATTACCCAGGGGCTGAGCCGATGTCGATCAAGCTATTGTTCGACCCTCATGATGGCACGATTCTTGGGGCGCAGGCTGTGGGGGGTGCTGGTGTCGATAAGCGCATCGATATTGTGGCAACCGCGATGACGGGACATCTAACGGTGGAGGAGCTGGCCAACATCGAGTTGGCCTATGCACCACCGTTTTCCTCGGCGAAGGATCCGGTGAACATGCTCGGCTATATGGCGGAGAATATCAGATTTGGCGAGTGTGATGTCGTTGAGACGGATGAGATTGAAGAGCTGCTCGCCAACGGCTGGACCTTGCTCGATGTCAGGACCGAGGCAGAATATCGCCAAGGTGCGATACCGGGCAGCATCTGCGCTCCGGTCGATGAGCTCCGCGACCGGATGAAAGAGCTTGGAGGCGGTCCATTTCTGGTGTACTGTGCAGTTGGCTTGCGTGGTCATGTCGCGACAACCTTGCTCAAACGCAGTGGTCTCATGGCCAGAAATCTCAACGGCGGGCATCGCACCTATATGGCAACAATGGCTGCACAACGCGCGAGTTCAAAACAAATGCTGGAGCCGATCGCAAGTACTTAGACGCGTCACATGTGCTCATCGAGGAGGGTCCGTGCCACTCGTTAACAGCCGCTAAGCATGTGATTTCAGTCTATGGTCGGACTAAGAGAGGCTCAAGCCTGGAGATCTTATCGTACATACCTTTGGCATTGCCTATTCAAGCGCGGATTGATGGCCTGACGCCGGAGGCTCATCATCTCCACAACTGGTGGGTCTGTCAGTCATTGTGGGCGCGCAGCGTGATGGGCTTGGGCGGCTACACGGGCCAATCGTCGCGTTCCTAGTGGTCCAGCTCCATCCCAAGGAGGCTGCGTAGTCGATCTACGTTGAATGAGACCGCCTGCGATCCAACCGCTGGGTAGGCATCGAACTCGTTGAGGAGTGCGACGAGCTCCTCTCGACGCGTTGGATCCCTAGCAGCCTGTCGAGGGGTCAAGCCATGCAAGGCCGGTATCGACTCGTCAACCCAGGCAATCTCCTTCTGTCGGATAAATTTGTCGAGAATGGCCTGTACCTCGCTTGAATCGATCTCGTCCTCTGGCACAGTGTGTCGTCCAAAAGACGATAAGGAGATACTCTCTTCGTCCTCGAGCCGATACTGGGCCTCCTCGAGATCGGTGTGTGTGGTTTCGACGAGCTCCAAATCGCCGAAGGCACTCCGCAGCATCCGGAGAATACGTTCCTCGCGTTCGACTGAGTTTGTGGTCACTACTAACCTGTCGTCTTGTCGCTCCAACGCCCCACGTATAACTCCATCGATCGTATTGTGATCGACATCTGCCCAACGTTCACCTTCGTGACGGTCGAACATATCGTCGAGCACCATCGCGATCTCGTGCCACGATGAGGTTGTAGGGACCAGCACACTGTGACAGATCACGATCTCTTCGCCGTCAGAGGTTCGCATCATGGCCGGGGTCGTCAACGTCTGGACCCAAGCGGCGAGCCTCTTGGGCCCACCTCCCGCGCGAAGCGTGCTCGATAGAGTTTCTCGTTGGATTGCTGATAGCCGCAGCACCATCCCGATGATTTGGAAACCGGTCCCATCTGGAACCACATGCGCATAGGCATAGTCACCAACACGCACCTCTCTTGACATTGACTTCTCGGCCACCACGCGAGAGTCACCCGTCATGGTGTCGAGCATGGTCATCGAAGTACCGGGGTCAACCTCGAGAATCTGCCAACACGATGGGCCAGTGCCGATCCACGCTTGCACCAGCTGGCGTTCGTCAACCGGCAAGAGCACTCCTCGCGCGTCAACGAAGCGTTCCAGTACCTCGTCACTCAAGGAGACGAGATCTAGGAGTAGGGTCATGGTGATATCGTTGCCTAGGGCTGAGGACTCGTCCCCAAAAAAGGCGAAGATTGGCGCTGCAAGATGGAGGTTTTGTGGCCGTATCGAAAAGGCTCGGATCTTTTGATTGAGAAGACCAATCCGCTTCTCGAGCGGCCAAGTCGTGTTGTTGAGGCAGCAGAGTTTGTATTTGCGCCCAGACCCACAGGGGCAACGATCGTTTCGGCCGACCCCTTGAAGTGGTGGGGATAGGAGATCCTGGAGGTATGCGCGTTGGGGATCATCCTCGTCGACTTGAGCCCTGGCGTAGAGTCCATCGGCTCTGCGTAGATCCCCACTATCGCTTACATACCAGGCCAACTCCTCTAACGCTGGACGATACCACGGGTCGAGTCTGGCGGCTATCTCGAGCTCTTGTTTCGCTGCCAATACCTGGCCATTGCGCTCAAGGTTGAGCGCTTGCAGATAGTGGGTCTGAGCAGACTCAAGTCCATAAGACTGGAGTCGCCCCAAAAACGCGTCGAGAACCGGACTAGATTCATCACTTGCATCCAAAATGGCATCGGCAACCGCAGGGGCTACGTTGTCATGGGCGAGATTATCTAGGATTTGACGACTAAAATGTGTCTCATCGGTCGATGTCGCGTCGTCGGCCAGCTCGGCGTCTTCCGTTGCGCTTAGTACAGATATCATGACTTCGGCGAAGGCCAAGTCGCAGCACAGATCGAAGTCGAATCGTTGGCGGATATCGTTGAAATTCATCTCATCTTCTTCATCAGGCTCAAACCCAACTTGATGGACGATTTCTCCGTCAGCGACAAGCTCGATACGCTCAAAGAGTTCGGTGATGGGTGGTACTGGAGAGCGAAAGAGGCTCGGGTCACGTGCGAGAACTTCAAGTAGGAGTTCGAGGATGTCGAGCCGTTTTCCAGCAAGCGTGAGCTCATCGAAGACTTGTCGAATTGCCTCAGCCTCACGAGTGCCATCAGCATCGAGCTCCCCGGGATGAACCGAGATCACTCCATTATGACGCGACAACATTACCAGTGAGGGTTTGTCGACGTTGCCTAACCAATGCTGGTCGCCGCGGTAGAAGGATATCGGTTCATCAGCTTCTGCGGTGAGGTCGAGCTCTTCGTCAGTTCGTAGCTTGAGCTCCCCGCCTTCAGCGAGTAAGACGCCGTCGACCGCATCGCAATCTAGAAGGGCCAAGTCAGGGAAGGCCTCTAGCACCTCGTGTTCGAGTTCGAACGGCGTCACCCAGTGGGTGAGCTGGATGCCATCGAGCATCATGTCAATGGCTATCACCGCATCGGTCTCGGTCAACCAAAAGTCATCACTGGCCAGCACCAGTTCGCCTCGGATGACATCTGCGAGCTCATCGGTTGTGAACTTGCGCAACGAGGCGAGATCCTCGCGCTCGTGGAGTCGACCAGCGAGGACATCGACGGGCACCGAATATTGCCCTAACTCCTCTCGTATCGCAGTTACGAGTTCGTCAGTGAAGTCCGTCCCGCCTACGTTAGCAAGGATCTGGATCCATGTCGTGTGTGGCGTAACGATAGAATCGCTGACCTCGTTGCCGTGGGAGTGTCCTTGAGGCGGCTGGTGTCCTTCGAAGTGAGTGTCGGCATGGATTTACCAAGTCTGAGGCGAGGTTGCTCTCGCCTTCAGGCAGGAGGTGAATCGCTTCGTGCAGTTCGCATTGACATGCGAGGGTCGTTGTTGGCTCTCGACGTGGAATCAATGACCCCGGAAGGCCTTCCACCAGCAGTCCCGACCTGGCCGGGACGCGCCCAGCAGCGATCTCCCCGCACATATCTTTGTACATGGGCCTGATGCCTCGGGCCCAACATGTGAGATGACACACCGTTGCATGAGTTCGTGAGGCGAGCGAGCAGGACGATCGGTGGGGTTCTGCGATGGTCAGGTGGACAGGATCATCCTTGTCGTTGAACTGAATCGGGTTGATCCCAAAGTCCTCACAGGTTGTAACCGTGCACTGTTCACAGGTCACGAGTATGGCGTCGGTGAACGTCCGACGTTGATGCTTGGCATCAACTGCCACATTGACATCACCACTACGACGCGATAATGGTTCTGGATTCGACCTGATCCAACCCATCCGAGCAGGAAGGACAAGGCAGCCAAGCTCGCCAAGTGGAAGGCTTCCTATCCGAGGGTGACGCTATCGCACGTATCCAAATGTTGGGTTGGACGCCTAAATGTAGGGATGACTCACCTCGACCCAGCACGATGATCCATGAGTGGTGGCGGTCGTCCAATCGCTCGCTGCCTCGGATGAAGACACCAGACCGAGATGCAGCGCTTGCGCAAGCTCGCAAGGACATCTTGTCGTTGGCGGCGTTACTCGCCCAAGTCTGCCAATCGGTCGCCAAGAACGACCAGATAGCGTGAGAGCGGTGCCCTAGGTCTCAAGAGGCTGATCGTCAGCCGCGCCGTTCCCGAAGGGCCTGCCGCTCATTCAATCCGCGGGAACTAAGGATTATGCCTGCTGCGGGTGCGAATCAGAGAATTGACCGTTGGTCGTTGCTAAGGCGCCGCTGATTGACGAGCCGTTAAGGTTGGCAAACAGACATGGTCACAGGGCGATTGCCATTTGGTTGTGATGAATCAGCGAGGTATATACCTCCAGGGAGAGGTTGTTCACTCGTGCCCTTTGCCCACCATTCTCAACATGCGAACGTTGAACAGTGCGAAGCGAAGCAGTTGATACGTTAGGCTCCGGCGGGTTTGCAGGGTTCGTCGTGTCGGCAGTGGCGCGTTGGCGATGTCTTGGTTGGCGTTATCCATAGTTATGTCCTCCGTTGTGTCTTTTTGAGCGCAGAGCTACGAGTTGATTCAACATCATTCCGGGATGAGATACCAGCCAGGCAGGGCCCGAGCCTTGTAGATGAAGAGGTAGTGAAGCAGGAGCTTCGTCCAGTGTCCACTGCGTCCGATTTCCCCAGTCGTTGACTTGGTGTCCCTACCGGTGAGCGGATACTTCTGGTAGTCAGGAACGATCGGGAACATGGTCATGGCCGCGGCGGACCCAGTGCGGAGGTTAGCCCCCGCTGAGGCGATACAGGCGGCACCCATCGTAGCCATGGAGGCAGTCTTGGGGCTCGCTGTGGAGCCGCTCCGCAACCTTTGGGCGATGTTTTCTGCAACCACACGTCCCATGACTCCAGAGGGCATCCCGGTTCGCGGTGGGGCGGGGGAGATCACGGTCCCATTCACGCTGGTGCGTGGCCTAGAGATCGGATGGGGTGGTGCGAAGGCGATACCGATGCCAAAGAGATTGTCATACAACGGGCTTTGGTAGGTCTTTGGCCAATCAGCGGCGCTCCAGTCTTCGTAGGGCTTGGCAGAGTAGTCGGCGTCAACGCGCAGAAAACCATTGGGCGCAAACAACTCTTGGGTGATATCTTGTCCGGATCGGTCGAAGGCTTTCAGATCGACGCCGCGAAAGGGAGGGAGCAACATCGCAAAGTCGTAGTTGATCGACCCCTTTGTGCCGTCGAGTTGCTCATAATGCACCGTGTCTGGGTCGACACGTTCCACGTGGGCACCAAGGATTGCCTTCACGCCTCGTTCGCGAAACAGTGACTCAGTCCAGATCTTAGAGTTGGTGAGATATCCGCTTTGTGAGAACTTCATGCCATCGACGCCGAAGTCACCGAGCTCGTATTCGTTGGATAGGTACACGACTTCAGCGTTGTCACGAACACCGGCCTGCCTGAGCTCGTGTTCGACATTGAAGGCATATTCAAAAGCGGCGCCTTCGCATGTGCATGATCCGTGACCCATCCCGACCACGAGTGTCTTCTTTTCACCGCGACGAAGAGCGGATACGATCTCTGCAAATGCCTCTGATGTCTTTGCGGCGTGGTCTGCGGTGCAGACCGACCATGAGTTGTGGTCCGGTCCAAGCCCAGGTGTGGCTTCGAAGTTCAGCTTGGGGCCCGTAGCGTTGATCAAGAAGTCGTAACGCAGAAGCTCGGTTTGACCCTGTCGCTTTGCATCGGTGTAGACAATCTCTACGGCGCCCTGCGGGTTGGTCTCATTACCCTGGGGCCAGATCGCGACCGCCTTGGCCTGACGGAAGTCGATGCGCTTTCGGCGATAGATCGGTGCGAGGGGGAAGGTGACTTGTGACGTGGTCATTTTACCTACGCCAACCCAGATGTTTGATGGAATCCAGTTCCAGTCGGCATTGGGTGATACCACGACGACTTCGTGCTCATCCTTGAGTTTTCGCTTAAGGTGGAGCGCTGCAGTGTGACCAGAGATCCCTGCCCCCAAAATAACTATCCTTGCCATGGCAATCTACCTTTCCTTCTCTCCTTCGCGATACCGAAGATCTTTGATGGATTGAGGTATGCTCAACTCGCGTTCTGCCCTAGCCATGCGGAGAACCCAGCGGGACTCCCTCTTGGCACATACCGCGATAGTCATCGATCGATTCCTCGGCTACACATACCCTAAAGGGTATACTTACTCGCGTAGCAGCACGATCGACTGAATCAAGAAGAGGACTTTCGGCCTTGCAGAAACGATCAAAGGTCCACGGATTACGGTGCTGGCCGCGATATGGTGGGTCCTTGCGATTACCCAGACCTTCTCCGAAGTGATGGGTCGAGCCCACAGGTGTTGCGGGACTGGTGCGTCAATCGATTGGCCCCACACCATCGATGCCGTGGGTATCGATGCTTGCTGCGATTCATCCGGCTAGCGCCCGCGCTCAGTCCTGGGAACGCCCGCGTTTGGCTTGTTGCGTCACGGCCAAGAAGAAGCTGGCGAACGCGCTGGGTCCACAGGATACATCGACGCAGTGAGGATGGAAGACGCGACAGAATAGGAGCCTCATGCGTGGACTCTAGCTCGATCGATTCTGTGGCTACTTGGGTTGGTGCACGATCTTTGGTAGGTAGGGCCTTGATCGCGAAGTGTTCGACCTTGCGATTGCTGGAGCTCGCTGTGTGCTGACTATCAAGATTTATCGTCCGCTTATGGATGCCAAACGATGAGAGTCCGTCCATGTATTTGACGGCCGCGAACTGCGAGGTCGTCATCTGAGCGATGCTGCGTTGCCAGGCCCTGCCGGTGGCGGGTCTCTTATCGACCCGCGCGATTACACGACTGGCTCCCGGGTTCAGTACCGACGTCGGCCGTACCTGTCGGCGCCATTGGCTGGTCCTTCGAGTTTGGCGATGTGCAACGAATCGGCGCGCAACTGGTCGGTTCGATCATGGGATTTCTAGTTCGCCGGTCCGCCAATGCCCGGACACAAGTACGGCTGTTGCACTGGCGACCCCGGAATGGGGGGCGGAGGTTGGGTCTTGTATGCTCAGGCGTCTCCCTCAGCCAGATAGTGACGATACCAGTTGAGAATCTCGTCTAGTCGGTGGATGCGGTTCCATGGTTTGCCGCTGCGACTCATGCCATGAAACTCGTCTGGATAGCGAACAAAGCGAACCGGCACCTGATTGAGGTAGCGCAGTGCGGTGTAATACTCCATGGCCTGTTCGATCGGGCAACGGAGGTCCCCCTCCTGTGCTTCGATAAGAACGGGGGTGCGAACGTTGCCGACATAGGTGAGAGGGCTCTGTTGTCGGTACCAACTGTCATCCTCCCACGGATGCTTGCCACCAGCACGAAGCGATTCATCCCATCCGACATCACTGGACCCGACCATCGAGACCCAGTCGGTGACCGGGCGACCGATGACGGCTGCTCGATACCGATCGCTGTGCCCAATGATCCAAGCGGTCATGTAGCCCCCATAGGAGCCACCCCCGATGCCAAGCCTGTTGCGGTCGATCATCGGAGATCGCTCACAGGCCGCATCGACAGATGCTTCGATATCGGCCCAGTCTCGCTCGCCCCAACGATCAAAGATGGCTGCACAATACTCCTTGCCATAGCCAGTGGATCCACGTGGATTACCGGCAATGACGGCAAATCCTTGGCTGGCGAGTAGTTGGAACTCAAAGAAGAAGGCATGGGCGTACATCGCCATTGGTCCACCATGTATCTCAACCACAGCGGGAACGGGTTCGACATAGGTCTTGGGTGGTAGATACACCCAGGTGTCCACGGCATGACCCTCGTTGCTGGCTGCTTGAAAGTAGTCAGGCTCAGTGAAGGCGACCTCGCCAGCGAGTTCAGCGTTCACATCGGTTAGTGGTAGGCTTTCGCCGTCGATGAGGCGGTAGAGCTCACTGGGCTTGCTGGCCGTGGTGATGACCGCATACAGCCCGCCATCGACCGAGGATCGTGCAAAGGACGAGATGACGTGTTGGCCCGCGGTGATCTTAGATACCGTGCCTGAAGCAAGCGAAATGTGAGCGATCTCCACGGACCCTCGCTGAGAGATCAGTCCAAAGAGACTTTCGCCCGGCTTGTCCCAGACGAGAGTGTCACCAGCCGGGCTCAGAACGTCGCTGAGCGCCTCGTTGCTGATTGGGTAGTCATAGGTTGGGTTGACGAGCTGGGGATCGTGTGCTCCTCTGGGGAGGAGGTAGAGCTGTGCGTGATCGTAACCGATCAACGTCGGGTTCTGCCATGTGTAAACGAGTGTTCCGTCTGGTCCCATGAGAAAAGCCTGAGCGCCCGGGGCGACAAGTTCGGTGATGGTGCGGGTCGTGAGATCGATGGAGTATATGCCCTCGTCGGCCCCACGATCGTAGGCCTCACCACGTCTGGAGCGAAAGATGAGGGTATGTTCGTCCGGCCCGTAGTGAGCCTCGCTCACCCGGTAGGGGTAGTAGGTGTACTGCTCGCATGCGTCGTTGGCAAGATCGATGGTAAACAGATACGGACGGTATGGGTCGAAGTAACCGTCACCATCGTACTTGTGGAACAACTCAGTGATGACCTTGATCTGGGTGGTGTGCCGTTCCCGAGGTGTGAGATGCGATGGATCCGGTGCCTCAAGGCTGTTGTCTTGTGCGACCCGGGCGACAACGACCAGGTGTGTCCCATCGGGCGACCAATCGAATGCGTCGACGCCACCAGGGAAGTGGGAGACACAACGGGGCTCACCACCATCGAGGGGTAGTACCCAAACTTGATTGACGGTATCGACCCGGCGCAAGAAGCCAAGCGCTCGGCCGTCGGGACGAAAGCGTGGATGCGTGTCAGAGGTTCCCTGTGTGAGGTCGATGGGCTTGGCCCCCGCGACGATGGTGCGGATGCGTTGGCAGTTGGTGTTGTGTTCTTGATCAACCCACTGTTCAACGAACACGACTCTGTGCTCGATAGGTGAGGTTCGAACGTCGCCGACGGTTCGGAGTCGTATGAGATCTTCTGCTTGCAATGGTCGCATGTCGCTGTGCCCCTTCGTTTCTCGGCATCTCGTCGATCGACACCCAGCGCGTAAGCGTGAGACCGGTCAGTACACGTCGTCTGGTTCAAGTGATTACAAACCTGTCATCGGCGCCAACGATGCCCGAATCGGTTGGATGTCTCTCTTCACAGTTCATCGTAGGACGATGACGTTTGGATCACACGCAGCGCCGTAGCACAATTCCAAAAGTCCAGGCACCGAGACGTCACAAGCACCGGCCTCAACGTTCGATCACCATCGTTTGGACCTCGATCCGATTATGGCCGCCCCTTTGCACTATGAGATCGGGCCCTCGCAACCCAGCGGCTCGCACGAATCGATCGCTTGTTGACCCAGAGCCACGGTGCTGATTCGCCACCGGGACTCGGGTCAACAGGGAAAGGGTTGGGCGATGCTGTGTTCTCGACCGCACCGCTTGTACGACCGAGGCCCAGCAAGCTGGTGCTATGGCGGCGGATGTCTTTCGGGAGATTGCTGATGCTTGCTGACAAAGGCTGCCTGCCCCCTTGATATTCGCTAGCGGTCCTGCTAGTCGACGACTGCCTCGTTCGGTGATGGCTCGGCCGTCGTCTCGGTTCCATGGACGTATTTCTTACCGCGTAGCAATGAGGCGATACCAGCCAGCACGCAAGCGATGGCGCCAAAGAGGAATGCCAAGTTCAACCCGTCTGAGAATGGTTTGCTCAGCAATGTTGGGAAGAAGCGGCGTCCGCTCAAGATCGCAGCTGAATGTGCAGGCAGGTGGCTCAAGAACGCCGCGCCGAGGATGCTCTTGATTGGATCGTAGCCCAGCAGCGCGGCAAAGAGGCTCGATATCGGTGGCAGATGGGAGACCTTGGTCGCCACTGCACTTGGCACGTTGTTGACTACCAAGCCGTGGTAGAGTGCAGCAGGCAAATCCGAGGCGATTCCCGAGATCATCAGCGTGAAGAAGATGCCCATCGAGAGGACCATGGCGGCATTTTGAAAGACACCTGACATACCAGCTCCAGCGCCGCGTTGATTGGGAGGGAGGCTGTTCATGACGGCTGCACGGTTCGGGGATGCAAAGAGGCCCATCGCGAGCCCGTTACCGAGCATGAGCAGCGCGAATGGTAGATACGAGAAGTTGATCGGGAGAAAGTCAAAACCAACAAAGGTCAGTGCCGCGAGCGCCATTCCTGTCGTCGCAAAGGGTCGAGCACCATACTTGTCAGAGAGGATGCCAGACACGGGCCCGGCGATGAGGAATCCCGCGGTGAGCGGAAGCATGTAGATACCCGCCCAAAGTGGGGTCACCGAGAAGTTGTAACCATGGAGTGGCAACCAGATGCCCTGGAGCCACATGACGAAGATGAACATTAACCCACCGCGCCCGATGGCGGCAAGTAGTGACGCGAAGTTACCGGCTGAGAATGCCCGAATTCTGAACAGCTGGATTCGAAACATCGGGTACTTGACCTTGGTTTCCGCAATGACGAACGCCACCAACAGAACGAGACCAATTGCAAGCTCGATTAACACCCTTGGACTGCCCCAACCCATCGCCGAACTCCCGTAGGGCTCGATACCGTAGGTGATGCCGACGAGGAGAACGGTGAGTCCGACGGCGAAGAGCACGTTGCCTAGCCAATCGATCTTTGCTGGTGTGCGAACTCCGTTGTCACGGAGCTTGAGGTAGGCCCAGATGGTTCCAGCGAGCCCGATCGGAGCTGAGACGACGAACACGAGCCGCCAGTCAATCGGTGCCAGGAGACCGCCAACGACCAGTCCAATAAATGCCCCGGCGATACCAGCGATGTTGTTGATACCGAGGGCAAGTCCACGCTGGTTGTTTGGGAAGGCATCGGTCAAAATGGCAGACGAATTTGCAAAAAGGAAGGCACCACCAACCCCCTGACCGAGGCGCATGCCGACGATGAAGGCACCACCAGCTTGCCCGTGGAGCCAGTTGACGGAGAGTAGGATCGAAAAGAAGGTAAAGATCGCGAAACCTAGGTTGTACATTCGAACTCGACCATAGATGTCGCCGATGCGCCCGAGCGTCACCACGAGAACAGCGGTAACGAGCATGAAGCCTAGCAGAATCCACAGCAGGTAAAACGAGTTCGCCGGGATCAGCGGATTCAACTTGATGCCACGAAAGATCGCTGGCAACGCGATAATGAGAATAGATTCGTTGATTGCAACGAGTAAGACGCCGAGCGTTGTGTTGCTGAGTGCAATCCACTTGTACCGGTCTTCGTGAGACGTTAACGTTGTCACAAAACCTCCCTTACGCCTCCACAGTTTATTTGCTTGTACCAAGTAACTGTCTGTTGCGGACCAACATTTTTCGGGCATCTTGCGTGTCGCCGCAAACTGCTTTGACCACTACATGAACCATGACGCGGTCACCCGGTCGACTTTTGGTGTTGAATCGCTCATCCTGTGATCGTGTGGGCCGGTAGGAGGCTGCTCGCCGGGTTAACCTGAAGCTATGCCTGGATCAATACTTGGAACATCAGTCGTTCGCGTTGAGGACCCGGCCCTGCTTACCGGGGCTGGTAGCTTCGTCGACAACACTCCGATCACGGGCGCGGTACATCTGGTCTTTGTACGCTCTCCGTTCGCGCATGCGCACATTGACCGTATCGATATGAGCTTGGCAGAACAAGCCGAAGGGGTGGTTGGAGTCTTTTGCGCCCGAACACTTGGCCTTCCGGCATTTCACGGTTTTGCTGCACTCAACAAAGCTGTGCCACGCCCGCCGTTGGCTAGCGAGACGGCGTACTTTGTCGGTGATCCAGTGGTGGCGGTCGTTGCGCGAACTCGGGCCGAAGCCCTCGATGCCGCTGACATGGTGACCATTGACTATACGCCCCTCGAGGCTGTAGTGGACATGGAGCATGCCCTCGCCACTGGTGCTCCTCAGCTCTACGCTGGAGCCTTGCACAATATCGCCGCGGGCTACCGTGACCCGGGCGACGCCGATGTCCTCGACGACGCCGAAGTGATCGTCCGTGGTCGTTTCATCAATCAACGTGTATCGGTTGCACCAATGGAGGGTAACGCCATCTTGGTCGTTCCGACACCCGAGGATGAACAGCACCCATGGACGGTCTATATCTCAACCCAGATGCCACATGCCGTCGCCGATCTCTTAGCAGGTGTCTTTGACGTTGATGCCTCATTGATACGGGTGATCGCGCCTCATGTTGGAGGCGCCTTTGGGGGTAAGGCTGGCATCGTCGCTGAGCACGCGGTAGCGTTTGCACTGGCAAGACGTCTTATGATGCCGGTCAAGTGGGTGGAGAGTCGATCCGAAAACATGGTTGCTATGCCCCAGGGCCGTGGCCAGGTCCAGTATGTCGAACTCGGACTCACGCGAGAGGGGGTCATGACGGGATTGCGTTGCCGGATGATCGGTGATGGTGGTGCCTATGGTGGCTTTGGTGGCGGGCTGGTATTGGGGCCGACCCGAACAATGGCACAAGGGGTCTATCAGATCCCGAAAATCGCCTATAGCGCCGTCGCTGCCTTTACGAATACCACCCCAGTCGGCGCATTCCGAGGAGCAGGACGACCCGAAGCGGCTGCGTTCTTAGAGCGAATCGTCGATATGGCAGCAGACGAGCTGGGGATTGACCCGGTTGAGATTCGCCGGCGCAACCTCTTGAGCGCGGATGCGTTCCCGGTCACAACCCAGGTTGGCACCACCTATGACAGTGGGGATTACCGCAAGGCCTTGGATCGCCTGTTGGAGGCCGTCGACTACCAACAGCTTCGTCAAGAACAGGCGCGCCGGCGAGAACAAGGGGATCCGATGCAGCTCGGCATTGGCGTGGCGACCTATGTCGAAATCACTGCGGGAGGAGGCCAAAACGAATACTCGTCGGTAGAGATTCACCCTGATGGATCGGCCACGATTGACGTTGGCACCTCAGCACATGGCCAAGGACACGCAACCTCGTTTGCAATGATTGTGTCCGATCGTCTAGGTATTCCGCTGGATCGGATCGAGTTCCGCCAGTCTGATACCGCTATCATTCCCCGCGGAGGAGGCACCGGAGGGTCGCGGTCGCTCCAGATAGGAGGGTCTGCGGTTGCTGGCGCTGCGACCCTGGTGCTTGATCGTGCGCGGCGGTTGGCGGCCAATCATCTTGAGGCGGCGGAGGATGACATCCTCGTAGCGGAAGGTGGCCTGAGCGTGGCTGGCGTACCAAGTGCCCATCTAACATGGTCACAGTTAGCAGAGCTTGCCGCCCAACAGGACGCTCCATTACGTGAGATCTTCGATTTCACCCAAGCGAGTGCGACATTCCCGTTTGGAGCCCATCTCTGTGTCGTAGAGGTGGATACCCAAACCGGTAAAGTACGGCCGCTGCGCCACGTCGCCGTTGACGATTGCGGGCGTATCCTCAATCCATTGATTGTCCATGGCCAACAACATGGCGGTATCGCCCAGGGAATGGCGCAAGCGCTGTGGGAGGAGGCTATCTATGACGGCGATGGGAACCCCCTCTCGGCGACGTTTGCCGACTACGCTGTCCCTTCGGCAG
Source organism: Ferrimicrobium sp. (assembly GCA_022690815.1). Taxonomy (NCBI): domain Bacteria; kingdom Bacillati; phylum Actinomycetota; class Acidimicrobiia; order Acidimicrobiales; family Acidimicrobiaceae; genus Ferrimicrobium; species Ferrimicrobium sp. The sequence continues at coordinate 105,693 of JALCZJ010000002.1, read as the reverse complement.
CCGAGCTTCCATCGTTCGAAGCGTTGAACACCGAGACTCCCACCCCCTATAACGAACTTGGAGCGAAAGGGATTGGCGAGTCGGGCACAATTGGCTCAACACCCGCGGTAGTCAATGCGGTCGTTGATGCTCTGTCACATCTAGGCGTGCGCCACATCGACATGCCGTGTACCCCTGAGAGGGTTTGGCGTGCGATCGCAGACGCTACCAAAACGGGTCAAAGGTCCACGTGGTCAGAGCCGGGCGACATCTTTGGTTCCCTGCCGATTCGAGGTTCTGACACGTCATCTGACGCTGCGGATGTCGATATTTGAGGCTGAGCCCAGCGTACCGGCACGCCATCGGCGTTACAGCGTGCCGACGATAACCACGCCTCGCAGACTCTTCGATGTCTTTGTTGTGGCTAGCTGCTGGCCTGATCCAGTGGCCGGATGTCATCAGGTGTCCGCGGATGACTTCAGACGATTCTAAGGTTGAGTTCTTGTTCAGCCTCTGCATGGTGGCGTGGATAGCATTACTCACGATGCCGCGGCCACGTGCGCTGATCGGCTGAGTCGTGAACATCATGGCCAAGGTGATGGTGCGCTAGGGTGGTCGTATGCGTGTTCGACTCCATCGCCTGGTGTCAGGTTTTGCGGTCGCCTCAGTGCTGCTCGCCGCCTGCGGAAGCACAAAGGTGCAATCGCAGGCATCTCACCCGGTTGATACGTCCTCGGAGCCAACCTCCATTTTGGCAAGGCTTCCCAAGAGCTTCCCGGTTCGGGTTGTGCCTTTGCCCAAAGGTGCCTCGCTCATCAATGTTGCTAACGATTCCACCAAACACCGGGCTCAGTTTCAATTGACCTACGCCCCCAGTCCCTCGTCGCAAGCGGCCTTCATGAATCGCTACGTCAAGGCGCTCAAAGGCCTCGGTTTTGTCCAGAAGCAGGACTCGTATGCCAACACGCCTTCAGCTCTCTACAGCTTGGACGATACCCATTGGGAGGTACTGGTTGAGGGTAGCTCATCGACCGTTGGTGTCTCGGTCGTCGCCTTGAAGTAGCCGGGGTGGTTCTGGCTCGACGTAGGCCGGTGCCAGACACGACGAAGCCTTCGCTGTCTGCTGGAGAGCTGATTACTGTGGTGTCGAAGACAGCCAGTCTGCGAGGCTGGCCACTGGCGTCCTCGTCGATTGTTGTGAGCGCCACCACTGAGATATTGAATCGCTAACGCACGAACACTGGCTCGTGTGGTCGGAGTGCCCAACATAGTTCAGTCGTTGCTCTCGGTGCCGATAGTTACTCTGAGCAAGGCATCAAGAGCGGACAAGGGGCGCATCGTGGCGAACTGTGAGACCTGTGGAACCTATCGGTCGACTGATCTAGTGACCGAAGATCCGGGAGTCTTAGTGGTTGCCGATGATGAGTTGCGTCGGCGGGTACGTCAACTTCTGGTGCGCGCGGGTATCGAATGTGCCACGCAGGGCACAGTGTTGATTCCGAGCGATGTCGCGATTGACCGGGTTGTTGCGCTATTGGGCGATGGTGATCGCCTAACGGAATTCCAACAAGATCGAATTCGTATCTATCGCATCGATCCATCGTCTCGTGAACTCGGTTGGTTGGGAATGTCAACAACACTTGGGGCGCTCGTGACAGCTCTAGAGATGCCTGAGGTCGGCGCGTGCCTTGAACGTGGTGATATTGAGACACATTTTCAACCCATTGTTGGTGTCCAGGCCCACCAGATCGTTGGTTACGAGGCGTTGAGTCGAGGACGTGACCTTCGTGGCGAGATCATCACTCCGTACCAGCTGTTCAGCTATGCTCAACAAACCGATTCGATCTTTTACCTAGACCGCCTCGCGCGAGAGACGGCGATCCGCTCGGCGGCAAAGGTGGACCTTGAGGGAAGGCTATTCATAAATTTCCTCCCCAACGCCATCTATGACCCACGTCAATGTCTCAAGACGACGCTAGCTATCGCGAATGCATGTGGATTTGACCCTAGCCGCATTGTTTTTGAGGTCAGCGAAAGCGAACAGATCGTTGATTTTTCTCATCTCAAGACTATCTTTCGGTACTATCGCAGCCATGGGTTTCAGGTAGCACTTGATGATGTCGGCAGCGGCTATGCCGGACTGAACACCCTGATTGAGCTGGTACCCGATGTGATAAAGCTCGATCGTGACCTCATTCATGACATCGATCAACGACGCTTCCAGCGGGCGATCGCCGCCGGGGTCATCACTGCCGCAAGGGGAGAGGGCATTGAGGTGGTTGCCGAGGGAGTCGAGACGGTAGCCGAGCTCTCCTGTGTTGTTGACCTTGGTGTGACGCTGATCCAAGGATTTGTTTTTGCCAAGCCTGCGGCTGACCCCATACGCAGCATCGAATGGCCAGGGGCCGTCTAGACAGACTGGTGGAAGGGCGCGGGTGCAAGAGCCCTGGCGAAGACCAACGCGCGAACTGGCCGAAGACGTTGTAAGGCAGTGAACCTGGACGACCTGTGTGTGATGCTACTATCGGTCAGCTGTCTCACTGGATTGGTTGCGTTCGCGACGAGTTTTGATCCTGATAATGGTAAAGGCTATCCAGCCGATAGGTATGAGCAGCCAATAGGAGATGAGGCGGTAGACCAGAACGGCGGTGATTGCATGACGCGCTAGGGCCCCAAAGGTGATGAGTACCGCACTCAGACTGCCCTCAATGATCCCCAGCCCACCTGGAGTGATGGGAACGACGCCGATGATCTGACTCGCGGCGTATCCAAGAATTACACTGGTCCACGGGATCGGAAATCCTAGAGCTGGGAAGACGAGGATGAGACAGCCGAGATCGAGCCCCCATTCGGAGACGCCGAGGAGCCCAATGATGAAGCTGTCGAGCACGCCTACATGGATGTCGTCGAGGAGCGTGTTCCATTGCTGGAGCGCTGGGTGTAATCGGTTGCGAAGGCGGGGAGGGAGATGTTGGCTGATTCGAAGACTCCAGTCAAGCACTCGCCGCCACAGCGACACCCGCGTGAGCACGGTCACCATTACAGTAAGCACAATCACGGCGAGCGCTCCTAGGCTCGCTGGCCCGCGCTTGCTGCCGAAGATCAAAGCGATGAGGAGGCCGAGCAGTGTTAACGCGGATAATCCAAGTGCAAGGGCGACAAGGACCGTCACCATGACCCAGGTCGCGTTGGCTGCATCGACTCCGTGGCGGCGATATTGGGCAAATCGAAAGGCGCTGGAAAAGACCGGCTCGCCCGGAAGCGAATCGGCGATCGCGTCGGTGGCCAGCGTAATACCCAGTAAGAAACGCAACCCGATGCGAAAACCAGTGACGTTGAGCAGTTTGCGCTGGAGAAGGGCATAGCTCACCACAGAGAGGAACTCCGCAAGTCCAGCCAATAGCATCCACCCAAAGCGAAGCGTCCTGAGCCGGTCGAGTGCGAAGACAAGCTCTGATCGGGAGTGGAACAGGATGACGAAGACAACACCGGCGACGATGATTCCTATTACCATGCGAACGGTTGGTCGTGCAAAGAAATGCCGGAGGCGCACTACCTAAGTGTAGTGGTAGTGTTGGCATCTAAGAGGGCGTGGATACTGCGGACTCACCGTCGGCAGCACTCGTCCGAATACCGGGTCAGGAGGACTGCATCCAGGCGAAGCTGGGCTCTAGCGCTCCTGGGCCTTCGCTGGCGACCGGGTGAGAGAAAGAGAGGAATCTAGTGGACTTCCATGGAACAATTGGTCGAGATTGGCGTACTTCAGTACCCTGGTGGCCCAAGGAACCTCGCCCGAAGGCGGCAAGTCCAAACGTGGTAATGATAGTCTTGGACGATGTTGGTTTTGCCCAACTTGGTTGTTACGGATCTGACATCGCAACACCGAGAATGGATGCACTTGGAGCCAGAGGTGTACGGATGGCGAATTTCCATACCACCTCACTTTGTTCGCCGACCAGAGCCTGTCTGTTGACAGGCAGAAACCATCACCGTAATGGGATGGGTCGTGTGGCCGATCTGGCTATTGGCTTCCCTGGCTACTATGGCAAACCCCCCAAAGAAAATGGATTCCTGTCTGAGGTGCTGCGATCTCAAGGTTATGCCACCTATGCCATCGGTAAGTGGCACTTGACCCCAGATGATGAGACCCACATGGCAGCCTCTCGTGCGTCATGGCCCCTTGGGCGTGGTTTCGACCGGTGGTATGGATTCCATGGGGGAGAGACACACCAGTTCTTCCCAGCGCTCTATCACGACAACCATTCGCTGCGTCCACCACGCTCCTACAACGATGGCTACCATCTAACAGAAGATCTTGTCGATCATGCAACAGCGTTCATCGCAGATCTTCGAGCTGTTGAGGCGTCACGTCCATTTTTCTTGTACTTTTGCCCTGGAGCTTGCCACTCCCCCCATCAACCGCCCAAGCGATGGGCAGACCGATACCGAGGCGCCTTCGATGAAGGTTGGGACCGCTGGAGGGAGGCAACCTTCGCTCGGCAGCTGGAAAGTGGGATCCTTCCCTCGAGTACCCGTCTCTCGATGCGCCCAGATTGGGTGCGTCCCTTTGAGGAGCTGGACCAGACCGAGGCCGCGGTCGCCGCGCGTTTCATGGAGGCCTTTGCCAGTTTTCTTTCCCACACCGACGAACAAATTGGGCGCCTGCTTGACTTTGTCGATGATCTTGGTGAGCTCGGTAACACAATCGTGGTACTCGTGTCGGATAACGGAGCGAGCGCCGAGGGCGGGCCGGAAGGCTCCATCAACGATATTCGGTTGGCGAACCTTGATCCAGCCACGACACAGGAGATGTTTGACCGCATCGATGAGATTGGTGGACCCTTTACCCACAACAACTACCCCTGGGGTTGGACGATGGCCGGGAACACGCCATTTCGGCGTTGGAAACGTGAGGTGCATGAAGGGGGTGTCGCGGATCCTTGCATTTTGTCTTGGCCCAATGGCCATCTCGATGAAGGAGGAATCCGACATCAGTATTGCCACGCTATCGATGTGCGCGGCACGATTCTCGAACTCCTAGGCATTGCTGAGCCTGCAGTGATCGACTACGTACCTCAGACGCCAGTGGATTCTCTTAGCTTTGCCTCATTACTACGGCCCGACTCAGCGGATGTTCCTGCGTTGCGAACGACTCAGTATTACGAGATGTTCGGCTCGCGAGCCATCTACCGCGATGGCTGGAAAGCCGTCGCCTTCCATCCCATTGCGCCGCTCTATGACGACAAAAACCCGAACGACGACTTCGACGATGATGTCTGGGAGCTTTACCACGTAGCAAATGACCTGTCGGAGGTGGAAGATCTCGCACAACAACACCCCGAGCTCTTGGCCAACCTTGTCGAACAGTGGTGGCTCGAGGCGGAGCGCAATCAGGTTTTGCCACTCGATAATCGGATTCTATGGGCCCTGGTCCATCCAAAGCCGGATCAACGCGTCAATCCTGATCGCATGCGCTACTTCCCTGGAGTCTCCCAGGTTCCTGAGGTGGTGGCGATCGATCTCAAGTATCGTTCCTATCGCATTGAGGTGGAGTGCACTGTACCCGCTGGCGTGATGCCCAAGGGTGTACTCATTGCACAAGGATCTGCGCTGGGCGGCTGGTCGCTCTATGTGCTCGATGGGCGTATTCACTATACCCACAACCTCTACGGCAAAACCCGTCACACAATCGCGATCACTGATGCCATTGGAACCGGTCGACACCTGGTGAGACTAGTCTTCAGTAAAGATGGTCGCGATGGAGGTCAAGCGACACTCAGTGTTGATGAGGATCAATCTACCTCGATCGCCCTCGATCGGGTTCCCCCTGCGGGGTTGAACGGGGTAGGTGCTGGGTTGACATGTGGTTATGAATGGGGGCCATCCGTCGGCGACGGTTATGAGGCTCCTTTCGCGTTCACAGGAACCATTGAGCGTGCCGTGATCGAGGCAATGGGGCCACGAGTACGTGATCCACTCGCTGAGATAGAGGCCATTCTCGCCCAACAGTAGTGAGATGCTCACCTTTGGTCAGCTGTCGCCACGTTCACCTCTCCTCAGAGACAAAGGTTGTGCAACAGAGGCATCAGGTGGCTATGTATGAGGGGTTTGTGAGGGAATTGTTAGTGATATATTAGGACAGTCACTAACTAACTTTCGTATCAGATGCTCTGGTGGTTTTTAGCTATCTCCCAGGGGTACCGCCCTAGGCTACGCGCTCGTAGCTATATCGTTCATCGTGTTGAAAGTTAGGTTCCATGGCACAGCATTGGAGACGGTGGCAACGCGTCGCGGCGGGAGTCATCGTTGGGTTGGCGCTTGTCGGCGTCGGTTATGGTCTGAGAAGTTTCACCACATCGGCGACGAGCGCGAAGAGCTTTGTATTGGTTCCACGGACGCTAACCGTCTCGGAGACATCCGCTTCTCAGCAAGTTGCAGCCTCAGGCACGGTTGAGCCGAGCCAAGACCAGACGGTTGATTTCCTGACTTCAGGAACGGTTGCCTCGGTCGAGGCGACGGTGGGTGAGGCGGTAACGCCCTCAACGTTATTGGCGAGCCTTGATACTGCTCCGCTGCAGGCGGCCCAGGCCCAGGCCCAGGCCCAGCTCACTGCCGCCGAGACGAAGCTCACCGCCGATCAGGATGCCGCGGCTCCAAGTGCAACGATTCAAGCAGATCAGGCGACGGTCACTGCTGATACGACAGCTCTGGATACCGCTAAGCAGAATCTATCAGATGCATCGTTGTATGCTCCATTTGACGGAACCGTGACGGCTGTCGATCTCGCTACCGGTCAAAGCGTTGGGCCCTCGTCCGGCGGTAGCGCCACCAAAGCGCAAACGGTCGGTATCACCATTGAGTCGTCGAGTTCCTGGGTCGTCAACGCCGCTGTGAGCGATGCCAACATCTCGGGGGTCCAGGACTCCGAACAGGCGACCGTGAGTGTACAGGGGACATCGAGCAACGTGTATGGCACCGTAACGTCGGTTGGTCTCGTGGCGACGACGTCGAGTGGCGTAGCGACATTTCCTGTCACAATCTCGGTCACTGGAGACCCAAAAGGTCTCTACGCAGGGTTGCCAGCCACCGTGAGTATCGTCACCAAGGTAGAGCCTGACGTCATCGAGATACCAACGCTCGCTGTACATTCTTTGAGTTCGTCGCCGTACGTTCTTGAGTCGACTCGGTCGGGTCAACGGAAGGTTCCGATCTCGGTAGGTTCCATCACAGGCGCTGAGGTGGTTGTGACCAAGGGACTCGCGAGTGGTGACAAGATTGTTGAAGATGTTCCGTCATTCGCTGGGGCAACAGGCACCACGTCTATTGGGCGAGGAGCCTTCGGTCGGCGAGGAGCCTTCGGTGGAGGAGGAGCCTTCGGTGGCTGATGTGATCTCCGTTCGCGACGTTACGAAGCGCTACCTGTTGGGTTCGGTGGTGGTTGAAGCCCTTCGTGGAGTCTCGATGACGGTCGAGGAGGGACAGTTTCTCACGATTACTGGACCATCCGGGTCCGGTAAGTCGACGCTCATGCACCTTCTCGGCTGTCTTGATGTTCCAACTGCCGGACAGATACTGATCTCGGGTGAGCGAGTGGACCAGATGGGAGAGGTTGAGCTCGCTCGTTTGAGGAATCGCAGAATCGGATTTGTCTTTCAGCAGTTTAATCTTTTGGCGTCGGTGGACGCGGTGGCGAACGTCGAGTTGGGCCTTCTCTATGCTCGGGTTCCGAAGGCTGAACGTCGTGAGCGAGCCAGCGAGCTCCTCGATAGGATTGGCCTCGGCAACCATTTGCGGCATCGGCCCATGGAGCTCTCTGGTGGCCAGCAACAGCGCGTCGCTATCGCCCGCGCCCTCGTTGGCGATCCGGATCTCATCCTGGCAGATGAACCCACAGGCAACCTCGACTCGGTGAGTGCTGAGGAGATACTGACTATCTTCGATGAGCTTCACGCTGGTGGTAGGACGATCGTCGTGATCACCCACGATAAACAGGTGGCTGCTCGGGGTTCGCAATCGTTGGCGTTGCGTGATGGACGGATTCTTGGAGACGCCGCATGAGATTTGGTGAGTTGCTTCGCGTTGGGTTCGAGGCAGTGCAGTGGAACCGGATGCGCTCGCTGCTGACAATTTTGGGCATCGTCATCGGTATCGCCGCTGTGATGGTGACGGTTGGCCTTGGCGAAGGTGCGCAGGCCAAGGTGACCAATGAGATCTCCGCCCTCGGGTCAAACCTGTTGACGATCTCGCCGGGTGGGTCGACTGCGGCGACGGCTGCCTCAGGCGAGACACTGACCCGCCAAGACGTGCTGGCCCTCGCGTCGCATCGTGTAGCCCCTGCGATCGAAGCCGTTGCGCCGTTGGTGCAAGGCAATGAAACCATCACCTATGGTACGACGAGCACATCGATGATCGTCTACGGGTCGACACCAAATTGGTTGACCGTTCGGTCTCGATCGGTGGCGGCCGGTGAGTTCTTCACCGCCAACGACGAGGCGGAGGGAGCTAACGTCGTGGTGCTTGGTTCGCAAGCGGCCTCCGAGCTCTTTGGAGGGCGCGATCCGGTCGGAGAGACGGTGACGGTCGGAACGACCCCGATGACGGTCATCGGGGTCCTGAACTCAGTCGGTTCCGGCACCTCGCCGACGTCGAACCAGGACGATCTGGCCATTGTGCCATTGACAAGCGCTGACAATTCGTTGTTTGGTACGACCTCTAACGACGCGGTCGACTCCATCTTGGTGAAAGCAACCAGTGGAGCAACGTTGTCGGCCGCCTACCAGGAGGCTGACAATGAACTCCTGATGCTCCACCAGATCTCCAACCCTGCTGACGCAAACTTCACCATCACGGCAGAACAGTCACTGGTGACGACAGCGACATCGGTGAGTTCGACCTTGACAGCCCTCCTAGCCGGGATTGCTGGAGTCTCACTGTTGGTCGGCGGTATCGGTGTGATGAACATCATGTTGGTGTCAGTGAGCGAACGTACGCGCGAGATCGGATTGCGCAAGGCCTTAGGAGCTCGACCACGAGATATCAGAGCACAGTTTCTGGTGGAAGCACTAATGCTCGGCATCTTGGGTGGCGGTATCGGCGCGGGTATTGCCCTTGTCGCTCAACACGTCTTGCCATCGGTGATCTCAGATCCGATCAGCATCCCGGCGTGGGTAACGGCAGGAGCGATCGCTATCGCCATGGTGATCAGCGTCGTCTTTGGTGTTTACCCGGCGACCCGAGCAGCACGACTTTCGCCGATCGAGGCGTTGCGGACCGAATAAGGAGGAGTAATGAAAGAGGCCAAGTGGATTGGTACGGTGGTGGTCGTGCTTGGGGCTGGACTGCTCTTGGCGGCCTGTGGGTCGACGGCAAGCACCGAGGCGACGTCATCAGCGACGACGCCTCCAGCAACGTCGGGTTCGAAGGTTCCAGGAACATCAAAATTCCCTGCACGCTTTCCTGGGAAGGGTCACTTTACGCCACCAGCCGCATCCGGAGTGATTGAAGCCATCTCACCGAGCGCAAGCATGCAGGTTCAGGGAACTTCGACGGGTGAGTCGACAGTCAAGTGGGGTTCATCGACCACCTTTGCCCAGACTGTGACAACCAAGGCGAGTTCGTTGCGTGCTGGTGAGTGTGTTTCGGCTGTGGAGGTAACCCCATCTGGTTCATCGACGGCAGTGGTGCGAGCTCTGACGATTCTGCCTGCCACCAACGGTTGTTCCGCTGCAACATTTCCGACGGGTGGTGATCGGCCAGGCCGAGCGTTCGGGTCAGGTTCCTTTGGGAACAGGAAGTTTAACTTCGGTAGTTTCAAGGCCATTGTCGGTACGGTCAAGACCGTGGAGACGAACGCGGTGGTGGTTGTCGAGACGAAGGGATCGACTGTTGTCACGATTCCGGTCTCGAGTACCACGGCCGTGACTGAACATTCGTCGGCGACGGCATCGGATCTCGCTGTCGGAAAGTGTGTGACGGTGCAGGGCACGACGAACTCAATCGGGGTAGTCACGGCAAAGTCAATCGCCATCTCGGACCCAACGAATGGGAGTTGCTCTGCCTTTGGCGGCGGCTTCGGTGGCGGCGGCTTCGGTGGTGGCGGCTTCGGTGGTGGTGGCGGTTTCGGTGGAGGCGCTAGTGCCTAGGTGGCGGGTGGCTGCCGTGGCAGCGGCTGTGCTGGTCTTAGTTGTCGGGGCATCGGTCGGTGTCGCTATCGGTCTTCGCCACTCTGGAGGGAGCTACCAGGTTGCTGAGGTGACGCGCGGTTCGGTCGAAGCGACGGTGGTCGGCGTTGGTGTGTTGGCCCCGGCGTCGCAGGTGTCGGTCGTGCCATCGGTGAGCGGGACGGTAGCTGCGTTGAATGTACACGTTGGTGAAGCGGTGTCACAGGGAGCGACGTTGGCAACGCTAGACCCATCTCAACATGCGTCCGCCTCCTTACAGACGGAGGAGGCTGCGCTCGCTGAGGCGGAGACAGCGCTGGCCGAAGCTGAAGATCCAGCATCGCAGGGATCGGACACGCCGAGCACCCCGGATGCGTCGGGCCCCACGTCAAAGGCTGATACGGCTCAGGCCCTAGCGACGTTATGTACTACGCCCAGCCCGCAAGAGCAGAAGGCGTGTTCAACCTTGAAGGCTGCGTTGAGCTCTCAAGGAAAGGGAGACACAGCGGTGACTCCGACTCAAACAGTTTCCACCACGGCTGTCGCTGATGACCAGGCTGTCGTGGCGGCGGATCAAGCGCAGATTGCGTCGTTGCAAACATCGAATGTAGCGAGTCTGATCGCACCGATTACCGGTACGGTTGCGAGCGTCGGGATTGCTCAAGATCAGCAGGTAACCCCGGATAGCTCCACCGAGGCCATTACCATTATTCGCCCTGGGGCGATCATCGATGCGGTGCCTGTGAGTTTGACCGACGCTGCGGAGCTGCGCGTTGGAGATGGTGCTGTGGTGGAGCCGGTAGATTCTCGTGTTCGATACCGTGGAACGGTCGTGGCGATCGGCACAACGCCAACCACGAGCGCCACCACCGGGTTGACCACCGTGCAGGCGACGGTGCAACTCAAAGATGCAAAACTTACCATCTTTGATGGCGTGACGGCGACGACGACGATTGACACCGCTCAGGCTCGCAATGTAGTCGTGGTGCCCACGTCCGCCATACGACGGATTGGGAGCCGGATGTTTGTCGATCTTGTCACGGGAGGCAAGCTGAGACCAACCACCGTAGCCACTGGAGTAGTCGGCGTCGTCGATACCCAGGTGACAAAGGGCTTGGTCTTTGGTGAGCAGGTGGCTTTGGCAAGACTAGACGAACCTTTGCCAACAACCACGAGCGGGTTTGGCGGGTTTGGAGCCTTCGGTGGTGCAAGGGCATTCGCTGGTAGGGCTGGACGTAGAGCCTTCATTGATGGGGCTTCAAGTTTTGCTGGTGGCATTCCATAGGAGTTCACTCATTGACGCCAATGGGAGGTCGATGATCAAGGGAGAGCAAGCGCTAGCAACCCAGCTCTTTGGTGGAGTTCGCCAGAGGGTCGGCGTCCGATCACGATCGCTGCAGCATGTCCGGGACCAGTCATTAAACTGTATCTAACGATATAACGTTAGAGGAGGAAGTGATGAAGGAACACGGAATGCACCAAGGCGAGGCACACGGCTGTAACTGTGGCCAGCAACACGGAGGAGGTCCAAGAATGATGAATGAACACGGTATGCACCGAGGGCGGATGCACGGCCCGGGTTGCGGTGGCGGCGGTTGCGAGGGCGGCGGAGGCATGCGCCGACGTCGGTCTCCTCGAGGCCGCGTTCGTCGCGAAATTTTGGTGCTCTTAACCCAGGGGCCCAAACACGGTTACGAGCTGATGCAGTTGATCGCCGAACGCAATGGCGGCGTGTGGCAGCCGAGCCCGGGTTCGATCTATCCGACGCTGTCGATGCTCGAGGACGCTGGACTGATTGTAGGTCAGGATGAAGAGGGTCGAAAGGTCTACACCCTTACCGATGCAGGAAGAGCCGAAGCCGAGACGATGACCTTGGGGCCTGATGAGGAAAATTCGGGGCGAGAGATCGATCTGGGTCGTGAAATTCGGGCGACCTTTCAGGCGCTACGGCAACTGGATTTGGTTGGCACCGTGGAACAACGTCAACGCGCGCAAGGGTTACTTGCTCGGCTGCGCCGTGACCTGTACCAGATGCTCGCCGAGGATCCATCGACCCCGCAAGACTAGCGATGTGATTGGAGCATCCATCGGTGTCGATGTGGTGATCTAACATGAGGTGATCAACGCTGACAAGCCTCCACGTGGAGGCTAGTCACGCGTTAACCGGGGCTTGGAAAGTCTCGTTGCCACCGAGCAGAGGACCCCAATAGGACCCGACTAGCCGTGGTGCTAGTTTGGTGGCGGCGACTGGTGGATCGTACACGGCGAGGTCAAACAGGAGGGGTATCTGAATACTGTGGAGTCCAGATGCGGCCGGTAAGAGGTATGAATCAGGATCACTCGTACTGTGGCGCCAGGTGAACGCAGCATTCTGGGCACTGGAGCTGATGAGGTCGACGTGGAGCGTAAGGACAGCGAGCGCTCCACCGTTCGCGGTGGTCATAGCGATCATGTGAGGGTGCCCCGCGGTAACGGTTGCGGCGGTTGCGAGACGCTTGGACGAGCTGGTGGAGACGTAGGGGTTCGTTGAAAGGGAAGGAAGCGACCAACACTGGGCCGTCGTGGCGAAGTCGGCTTGCTTCAATCCTCGCGATAGGACCCCTTGCTGGTAGTAAGTTGTCAACGCCAAGGCATAGTACTTGGCAAGTCGGGCAAGTGGGACAGAGAGCTCGGTCGAGGCCTTTGGAACGATCCCAGCGTCGCCATTGGTGACCTTGACTTTTGGTAGGAGCGCTGAGGTGACGGTGGGCTCGTCAACCACCCGCCACGGTTGCGATGACGAGTTCTTGGCAAACACCCCAAGGAAGCGGCAGGCGGAACGATTGGCTGTCCTCGGGTCACTCGTGTACTGAGCATCAACGGTGACCAGCAACTTTGGATAGCCTTTGCTCGATCCAAGTCGGACACCACTATCGAGTTTCTCATAGAAGGGTTTGTAGCTATTGCCCTGGGCGGTTTGGTAACCAGCATCACGTGAGATCGCAAAGTCGGTGTCGTCGATTGCGGCCGCCGTACCCTGCTCATCGCGGTTCTGATCGGCGATACTCAGTGTCTCGTTGGCATGGTTGTTTGCAGTGGAGTATTGTTGCACGATGTCCGCAAGCGACGTCTGTTTCCGATTCACGGACGTCAGAGTGACGGTAGCTGTGGACGTTTGACCGCAGGCGGCGAGCAACGTAGCGCCGAGCAACGTAGCGCCGAAAATGAGAAGCTTGCTTGGCGCCAAGCAACGACGTCGAGTGCCCACACGGCGCGGAGGGTCCTGCATATGAACGGTCATCGAGCAGTGACACCGGCTTGGTTGTGATCCCACGTCGAACTCGGGAGACATCGAGGGTCTACATCATGGAGAGATCGGTGACCGATCAATTGTGCCATATGCTCACGCTAGCTGAGGAGGGCACGATGGGGAACCATGAAAGCGTGGTTGCGCTTCAGTTTTATCCGCTCCCAATCAAACGGTGACATCTGGGTCATCGGGATAGTACGGTGTGTGCGAGATGCCCTCTGGATCTTCTGGGGTTCGGTTCTTGAGGCGTTGAAACGGGATTTCGCGCTGACCGGAAAGGCGTTGTCCACTCCAGGGTGCCGGAACTGCATCGATCCGATTTGCAAGGAAGTAGGCAGCTTCTTCGTAGTTGACTCTCCATGCGCGAAAGTGAGGCCAGGCTTCGTCGTGACTCCGCTCCATCGGGAGGCCAGCAGCGATGAGTCGATCGATACCGCGGTCGAACTCTGCGCGCTCGAGCAAGATGGGATCCGTCGGTGATGGATCTTCGGAGACTGGGTGGCCAAGCGCTGCACTGAGTCGACGAAAGCACAGGTAGCCCATGCGAAGCGCCAGCCGGGCTTCAATGGGTGTTTGGTCTGGTGCGACCGAATGTAACAGTGCCACCGAATCGCAAATGCCCAACAGGGCGATAACCCATGAAGAGTAGGCGCTCGGAGAGCGAAAGAGCATCAGTGCCGGGTAACTTGCGTGGCTCTCTTGGACATCTGCTGCCCAGCGCTCCCATTGGCGATAAAAGTCCGCCAGGTCCTCTGTCAATGACATCAGTTGTGTTCGCGCAAGGATTTCTGGCCCCCAAACCGGCTCACCAGCACGGGCAACGAGCATGGTAACCTCGGTTTCGCGCCGGTTGTATGCGCCGTAGATCGTCGGCAGGTAGGCGATTTGCAAGGTGATGATAAAGAGGCCTGTGAGACCTGCCAGGATGTCGATGCCTTGGGCCCATCCTCGTGGAGAGCTGATAATGCCGAGTGTTACCATTGAGGAGCCGGCCTGGGCAAGGGCCTTAGCGGGACTGTGGACGCTCGGGAGTAATAGGAGACCCAGGGCGAGAAGATAGCCGAGTACCCAGACCACGAGTAACACTAACAGCGATAGCGGTCCCTCAAAGGCGAGGATGCGGTCGCGGGTTTCGTAGTGTCGTATCTTGTGTCTCACGATCTGGCCTGGAACCGTGAGGGTCCGGATTACGAACCTGAGAAGGCTTGAGCGATCGACTCGAGGAACGAGCAACGATCGCACGACATTGAGCGACACGATGAGATAGATGGCTCCGCCGACAAACGCGAGCACGAAGCGCAGCGTTGTCATGGACCTAGCCCACGAACCTTGGCTCAGTCGTAGCTAATCGGTGATGGTGGGTCATCCCATGCCGGGGATCTTCAGTAAAGTTCAGGCTTGCTAGCATGGATCTATGCTACTCACACGCCGGGTCGCTTCCTAGTAACGGCCTCGCCTTGGGCAAGAATGAGGCGTGAGCGTCCACTCGCGATCGTACGAGGTCATCGGGTGGTGCATGAGATATGGTGTTACAACCTGCAAAGGATGGTCATGATGCAACAACGACAGTTGGGCCACCAAGGCCTCGAGGTTTCCACGGTGGGTCTTGGGTGTATGGGGATGAGCGAGTTCTACGGGCCGGCCAATGATGCTGACTCGATCAAGGTCATTCATCGGGCTATCGAACTCGGTGTCACGTTTCTCGATACCGCTGACATGTACGGTCCGTTCACCAACGAGGTCCTGGTTGGCCGTGCCTTGAAGGGGCACCGAGACGAGGTGACCTTGGCCACCAAGTTCGGTAATGTCCGTGGTGAACATGGTGAGTTCCAAGGCATTAGCGGTGACCCTGATTACGTCCGGCGGGCCTGTGATGCATCGTTGCTCCGGCTGGGAGTCGAGTACATCGATCTCTACTATCAACACCGAGTCGATACCAAGGTGCCGATCGAGGAGACGGTGGGAGCGATGGCTGAGCTGGTCACAGCCGGCAAGGTCCGCTATCTTGGACTTTCAGAGGCCTCGGCTGCAACGATTCGCCGTGCTCATGCGACACACCCTATTAGCGCGCTGCAGAGCGAATATTCGCTCTGGACGAGAGACCCAGAGACCGAGGTACTACCGACGCTACGAGAGCTCGGCATCGGCTTTGTCGCGTATTCGCCACTCGGGCGTGGCTTTCTCACCGGTGCCATCAAGAGCATCGACGATCTCGATGAGAACGATACCCGCCGGAGGCACCCTCGTTTTGCTGGCGAGAACTTTGCCAAGAATCTTAAGCTCGTTGCGACGGTGCGCGAGTTGGCCGAGCGTGTTGGCCATACGCCGGCTCAGGTGGCTCTCGCTTGGCTTTTTGCACAGGGCGAGGATGTCGTGGCAATTCCGGGCACGCGGAGTTTGGATCGTCTCAGCGAAAATGCCAACAGCATCGATGTCGTCCTGGCGCCCGAGGAGCTGGCCCTGATCGATCAGGTCTTTCCGATTGGTGTGACTGCTGGCGATCGGTACCCCGACATGTCTACGGTGAATCGGTAAGGCCTGGGTCGTTATTGACCTTCGATGAGCTCGATGAGCTGTTCCCGTGCATTGGTCACACTCCGTTTGCCCGCCGAAATCAGCCGTTGGGTCTGTCGAAAGTCGAGCGCATCAACGGAGTCGGCGGCACCACACTCGAGCGTCACAACCTCGACCGTTGACCGTCCTCGCGCAAGTTCGCGCTTTGTGAGTGCGAGTTGCGTAAGACTATAGCCCATTAAGAGCGTGGTCAGCGGTCGACCCTTGCTGTGAAAGAACGGGGTGAGCGATCCGCAGAGAAACAGAACGATCCTGTGGGCGCCGAGTTCGATGGCACGACGGATCGGGTTGGGGTCGACCATGCCTCCATCGATGTAATGGTGATCGTTGAACCGAAGCGGAGGTAAAACGCCCGGGATGGCAGCGGAGCCATAGAGTAGATCAACAACAGATCCCTGGTTGAACCAGGCTTCGGTGCCGGTGTCGGTGTCAGTTAACAACACGTGGAGTGGCACCTTCGTGTTGGCGAGATCCTCGATCCTCAGGTTATCGCGGATGAGTTGTCGCAGCGGTTCAGCTGCATAGACCGCCTGACGGTTGGCGAGGTAGCCAAAGGTCCGGCGGCGAGGGAAGAGGGATTGAAGCCGTGCCGTTGACCAAAGTTTTACCAATCGGTCAAGGCCATCCTCGTTAGGCTCTTCGGCAAAGACGGCGCCGTTGAGTGCCCCAACGGAGACTCCAAGCACGAGGTCGGGGTTGAGCCCCTGCCGAAAGAAGCCCTCTTCCAAAAGCCCCAACAACATGCCAACCTGACAGGCTCCGCGAGCACCACCCCCACCAAATACAAATGCGAGTGGCTGACTAAGAGACAACGTCTTAGTGTCCGCCCAATGGGAGATCTTCGTCGGGCTTGGGCGCTGAGCAGCTAACGGGTTCGGCCAGTGTGGTGCCGAGGTCTTGTGAAAACCGATCGAGCAAAAGGATCAACTGCTCGATATCACTTTCCTTCCACGTGGACAGGGCATCGTTTATGACGGCGAGCCGTGCCGTGACCAGCTGGTCGAGAATGTTTTTGCCGAGTGCAGTGAGTCGCACCTTCGAGACGCGACCATCGGATCTATCAGAGACTCGTTCGATGAGCCCACGTGACTGCAACAACTTGAGCTGGCGCGAGACGGTAGAGATGTCTAAGTTGAGCGCTGACGCAATCTCGGATACTCGTTCCTCGCCACGGTTGCCTAGCAGAACCAGCTGCCAAAAGCCAGAGCCGATCGCATAGGCGTAGTCCGACTCGTCTCCAATGGAGATACGCAGACGACGCAGTGACTGCCCGAGCGTGAACAACACCTCGTCGAGGGTGTGGGTGGTTGTGGGAGTAGCGGTGGGCATCAGAACTCCTTGGTTGTCGGGTTCACCTGGACGGCCGTATGTCATTGTATCAGGGTTGCGCAAGAACGGGGAACCTATCCACGATTCGTATAAACTCAGGGCTTGGCCACTGTTCATTGAGGAGGATTCGTGCATCGTCTTGACGAAGAGACGCTCAAGCTGGAAAAGGCGATCGTCCAGTACGCGCTGCAACGGGTAGCGCTCCAGCCACCTCCTTTAGATGGTCCAAGGAGTGAGACCGAATTGAGCGCGCTGTACGGCCCAAATGTTACCGACGAAGGCATCGGTGGACAGGAGGCTCTCCGGCGCTTCATCGAGGGTTACGCGCCAGCAACGCTATCGAGCGACCACCCCCGGTTTCTCGCCTTCGTTCCGGTTGCTCCGACGAAGGCCTCGGTGCTTTTTGATATGGTGGTCTCCGCCTCGTGCATCTCAGGTACGTCGTGGCTCGAGGCTGCCGGGGCGGTCCATTGTGAAAATGAGGCGCTGCGTTGGCTTGCTGATCTTGCCGGTATGCCCCAGGGCGCTGGGGGTACCTTCGTGTCTGGGGGTTCGCTGGCGAACCTGTCGGGTCTCCATGCGGCACGTCAGCGTGCAAAGGAGAGGCGAGACTTCCAACGTCCCGATCGTTGGCGGGTGATGTCATCACACGAGGCTCACTCCTCGATCGCCTCGGCGGCAAGCCTTATGGATCTGGAGGTGATCTATGTACCCACGGGATCCGATGGAAAACTCACCGGCATTGGCCTAAACGAGGTGTGGGCGCAATTGGACGACGAGATCCGCAGCTCGGTGGTCGCGGTGGTCGCCACCGCGGGGACGACAAACGCTGGCCTGGTTGATGATCTGCAATCGGTGAGCACCTTTGCTCAGGCAAACGATCTATGGCTCCATATCGATGGAGCCTATGGCGGCGCGGCGCTCGCCTCTAAGGAGCGCTGGCGGTTTGAGGGGATCGAGCATGCCGATTCTTTGGTGATCGACCCACACAAGTGGTTGTTTGCTCCCTTTGATGCCGCCGCTATTCTCTACCGGGAGCCAAAATATGCCAAGCATGCGCTAACCCAGGAAGCCGCCTACCTGGATGACATCAATAAGGCCGAGGAGTGGAATCCGTCGAGCTATGGCTACCACCTCAGTAGAAGGGTGCGAGGGCTTCCGTTTTGGTTCTCGCTGGCAACGTATGGGACGAGGCGGTACCAGGAGGACATCCAGGCCTCTATCGATCTCTCAAGGGCAACGGTCGCCGAAATCCAACGCCGTGAGTATGTCGAGATGGTCATGGAACCAGAGCTGTCCGTGGTGCTCTTCCGTAGGCTTGGCTGGGAGCCAGAGGCCTACGACCGATGGTCGGCCCAGGCGCTCCGGGACGGCGTTGGCTTCGTGCTACCCACCGAGCATCATGGCGAGAAGGTGTTGCGTTTCTGCTTCGTCAACCCTCTCACAACCCTTGATGACGTTCGAGCGATTCTTGACTCCTTGGCCTGGGACCCACGCAGCTGACCGGCGCTTGTAGCCGGTGGACTCCGTCACGCACCATCACGACAAACGGGGGGATCCTTGGAACGCTGAATTCGGCCAGCTGGGCGGTCCAAGGAGCAGTAGAACTCACGATAACGCATCCCGGGGCGTCCATCGCCTAAGCTACTGCTCGGATGGCTTCGAATCGAGACTCACGGGTGCCGTGAGGCGTTGTCTGCCTTGGCGCTGGATCACTACGCGTCCTGAACTGGCGGCATCCGCCACCAGTTCATCTGCTAGGCCCGCCCCTTTAACATCAGATTCCAGTACATGAACGGGAGTCCGTAGCGCTTGAGAAGCCACATGTCATAACGTTCTTTTTGGGTGTTGATAATCGGGATCGTTGGATGAGGCTTCATGGTGTAGTCGAACTCAGCGAGAAGCATGCGATTATGGGCAGTCACCAACGGACATGATGCATAGCCGTCGTATTCGGCAGGTAGCGACTGTCCGCGCATCTGGGCGAGCAGGTTGGCCACCACGACTGGAGCTTGCTTGCGAATGGCTGCGCCGGTTTTTGAGTTCGGGGTGTTCCCGGCGTCCCCGAGGGCGAAGATGTTGGAATAGGTCGGATGTTGATGTGAGTGCTTCCCCACCTCGACATAGCCATTCGGTGTCTTGTCACTGATCGGAGAGCGCTTGATCCAATCAGGAGCACTTTGGGGCGGGACTGCATGGAGGAAGTCAAATTTGATCGTGGAGGTCGTATCATCCTTGTTGTCCTTGATGACGACCTCGCGTTTGTCCCCATCGATCTCGATCATCTCGCTTTGGAAGCGAACGTCAATGTTGTACTTCTTGACCACCTCATCAAGGACCTTGGAGAACTCAGGGACTCCGAACATGCCAGGAGTCGGGAGCACAAGGATCACGTGAATATTGTTGAGTACTCCTCGCTTTTGCCAGTGATCGCTGGCTAGATAGGCGATCTTTTGGGGAGCTCCGGCACACTTGATAGGTCCGGACGGCATGGTAAAAACGGCGGTGCCTGAGGTCATGTCCTTGAACATCTCGTACGTCTTGGGGGCGAGATCGATCCGGTAGTTGCTCGAAACCCCGTTCTTGCCCAGTGTCTCGGTGAGCCCGGGCACCTTTTCATAGTCCAGCTGAATGCCTGGACACACGACGAGATAGTCGTAGTTGACGACGACTCCAGCTGCAGTGGTTACGGTTTGGGTGTCAGGGTCGATCTCGGTGGCGGCGTCGCGGATCCACTTGACCCCCTTGGGCATGACGGAGGCTTCTGAATGCAAGGTCTCCGACGCCTTGGCGAGGCCTGCACCGACGATAGTCCAAAGCGGCTGATAATAGTGATCTTCGGAAGGTTCGATGATCGCTACATCGGCCTCCCCTGCATTGCGTAGTCGGGCGGCTACCGTGATACCGGCAGTCCCCCCTCCGATGATTACAACCTTATGATGAAGTCCATCAGGCATTGTAATCCCCCCTTTCTTGGCACATAGGTGTGAGTAGAGCCCACAAAGAGGACTTTAGTCCCATTTTTCGGATGACTTCAGTCCTTTAACTCATGAACTCAATTGATTTAGATCCGGTGATGGCCGCTACCGGGCGTGGATTTGGGGCCGTGATGAGCGGTGGCCAAGTAGGGGTGACGGCGTGAATGACGTATTGTAGCCCTTTAATTGTCTAACTGAGCTGCGATGATGTGAGGTGTCATAGCGGCAATGATGGGCCCTGGGGAGTCGATAGGATGCAAAGAGCAGCGCTCACGCGGGCTCAAATGGTCTCAGTGATTGGATCACTGGTGACTATTCGTTGGGTTATGGATCCATAATCAAACGATGAAGTGGGCCAAGGGTAGCCAGTGGCCCCGGGGTCTGGCCATGGTTCCGGTGGGTTCAGTATTCGCCGGTGATGACGTTCAAAAGCCCAAGGCCCTTGCTATAGCGTTCGATGTTGCGGGTGAGAAGCTCAAGTGCACGTCGATAGAACGCGTCAGTGTCGCCACCGATATGTGGAGTGATGAGGCAATTGTCCATATGCCAGAGCGACGAGTCGGGTGGTAATGGCTCGGGGTCGGTCACGTCAAGCGCAGCCGAAATGCGCCCGGTCGAGAGGGCTTCGATAAGCGCGTCTGTATCGACGATGGGTCCTCGCGCGACGTTGACCAGCAGCGCTCCATCACGCATCAGCTTTAGAAAGTGTCGGTTGACCATGCCCCTCGTGGTGCTGGTGAGCGGGACGATCATGATGATGACGTCGGCCTTGGGGACAAGCTCGTCGAGTTCGTCGTATCCGAAAACCGCTGGGTTGAGCTTGGGAGTCCGCGCGACACGAATGATCTCAGCCTCGAAGCCGTTGAGCCGCTGCTCAATTGCCGTGCCGATGGAGCCGTAACCGATCAGTAGGACCGTGCGGTCAGCGAGTGATGCGTAGCTGCGATTATCCCATACTGCGTCGTGCTGGAGATCCCGGAAGGCTCCAAGTCCACGGAGCGATGCCAGCGTGAGCGTCACGGCGATCTCAGCGGTAGCGGCGTCATGGACGCCCTTGGCGTTGCAGAGGGTGACTCCAGGGGGAATCGCCGCCCGCACGGCATCGACGCCCGCACTCAAGATCTGAACTACCTCAAGGCGGGGCATGGCACCAAGGTGTGCCACGCCAACTGGCCCTGACATGTAGCCAGGCACATAGAAGGTTGTCTCAGCGACACGCTCGTCGAATGCCTGCCCAGGCTCTTGCACCGCAATCGGCAGTTGAGGGAAGCGATCTACAAGTTGCGCGAAACGTTGGGGCACGGTGATCAGCATCCTTTACATGCTAGTGAATCCGATATCGTGTGGGTTTACCGGTGGCCGAGGCTGGCTGTCGGCGTCGAGGGTTGGCCCAGCACCCGAAGGCGCGCTCTTGGTGTGCCAAGGGTGATGGCGATGAGAGGAACCGAGGAAGCGCGACGAAATTCGTCCAACTGATCATGGACCTTGTCATCGTCGCTGTACAATGGTGGGTTACGGAGAGGTGCCAGAGAGGCCGAATGGGACTCACTGCTAATGAGTTGACCTGGTAATGCGGGTCCGAGGGTTCAAATCCCTCCCTCTCCGCCACAACTCCTAATTCCCTCCCCGGGCCCTTGGTCCCTCCGTGTTCCCTCCCCGGGCCCTTGGTCCCTCCGTGTTCCCTCCCCGGGCCCTTGGTCCCTCCGTGTTCCCTCCCTTTGCCACTTGGTCGATCGCCTTCGTCTTCCTAGATCAAAAGGTAGCTCTCCAATGAGCGCTTGCTCCAGGCATTATGAATGCCTGGGTGTACGTGCCTTATTGCAAGCATCTGATGGGAAAGGAATGATCATGACAAATCTTAAGAGTCGACGTCATCTCGAATCGGTAGATACCCACGAGAACATCGATGTTACCAACATCGAAGAGCCACGGGTTGCTCGCTATGTCTTTGCCTCCAAGGCGGCCTCGTGGATCTGGCTGATCGTGAGGCTCTGGTTAGGCTATGAGTGGATCAACGCAGGCGCCTCCAAACTCTGGGGAGGTGAGTCGGCGGGCTTTTGGAAGACTGGCCTTGGGGTCAAGGGGTTTGCCCTTGGTGCCATCGCTGAGTCCAAGGGACCCCATGCCCAGGTCTCCTATGGCTGGTGGGTAGCCATCCTTCGCCATGGGGTACTCCCTCATTATCTCCTGGTTGCCAGGGTGGATGCCCTTGCCGAGTTCATCATCGGGATCGCCCTTGTCCTTGGAGCCTTTACCGCCATCGCTGCCTTCTTTGGATTGGCGTTAAACTTCACCTACGTCTTCTCCGGTGCCATCAGCACGAACCCGGTCTTTATCATCCTCGGCATCCTCCTGGTACTGGCCTGGAGGAATGCTGGATGGCTCGGACTCGACCGTTACCTGCTCCCTCGGATTGGAACCCCATGGCAGCGAACTCACAACAACACAACGAGCGAATCAGGTACCCCGAGCAACACCTGATGTAACCAAGACCCCATCCCTAGGCACACACTAATCCCCCTCCCTCGAGGGGGATTAGTGTGTTGATGGGTCCAATCCACACCGTGGCTACATGCCGATCCCGGCGACAAAGCCTGCCACGCCGACATACTCGGGTCACGTGATCGAGGCTTGTACGCTGCTAGACACTATGCTGACCATGCGTTTTGGTCCAAGAAAGTAGGTTGACAACACCGTGCGGGTTGCCCAGTGAACGGCAGGGCTGGGATAACACTCCTGGTGCTCTCGCTCATTTGGGGTTGCTCGTTTATCTTCATCAAGGTTGGCGTCGAAAGCTTCTCTCCCATCGAGATCGCCCTCATCCGCACCCTCCTCGGATCGGCGGTCATCCTCACGATCGTTGGGATCAAACATCTCGCCTTCCCTCGGGGGATACGCGTCTGGGGACATCTTGCCGTCGCCGCGGCGATATCGAACACGATCCCCTACGTGCTGTTCGGATATGGCGAGACCCATATCAGCGCCATCTTGGCCGGCCTACTCAATGCCATGACTCCACTGGTTACGTTCCCAGTCGCGATTGTGGCCGGAGTCGAGCGCTCCTCTGCCCGTCGAATTTTTGGGCTCATGGTTGGGTTCGTTGGCGTCATTGCGGTCCTCGGCGTTGGGGGCAACATCGCGACTGGATCGCTCGTCGGCAGCGCCGCTTGTCTGCTCGCCGCCATCTTCTACGGGGTTGGCTATGTCTACATCCGTAAGACGATGGTGATTGACGAAACTAGTCGGCTTGGATTGGCTGGCGGACAGCTAGCGATGGCCGCAATTGAGGCGCTCATCATCTGGGCCGTTCTTGCACACCCTCGACATGCCATCAACATCCGGTCGGTGATCGCAGTTGTCCTCCTCGGGGCATTCGGTACCGGCGTCGCCTACATACTGAATTATTCCTTGATTCACCGAGCCGGCGCACTCGGTGCATCGCTCACGCCACTCGTCATGCCCATTTTCTCCACCCTGGCCGGGGCGGTGGTACTCGGTGAGCACCTCATCTGGTACGAAGCGCTTGGGGCGATCCTCATTTTGATCGGTGCCTGGCTCGTCCAGCGAAGACCGGCACTCGCCACACCACCAGAGGACCCCATCTCGATGGCGCCTGATTAGCTACTGCTGGGTCCGCAGTGATGGCGATCCCCACCGTCATCGGCCGCCGTCGCCCACGTCTTGGTCAACAACAAAACCATCCGGCACAAGGACATCCGTTGGCCCCAAATCAGTGACGGATGCCTTCTGGAGTGCGTAGAGCGTTTCGGAGATTCCTCCCCGAAGAATCTCGATCACATTGGTCACGCCAAGCGCGCCCGCCGCAGCGAGGCCCCAAAGGTAGGGGCGTCCGATCATTACCGCTCGCGCACCAAGTGCCAAGGCCTTCACCACGTCAGAGCCACGACGGACACCGCCGTCAAGGAGGACTTCTACGTCTCTACCAACCGCTTCGGCGATCGCTGGCAAACAGCGAATCGTCGCTGGTGTGGAATCTAGGTTGTTGCCGCCATGGTTTGACACCGAGATCGCCGTCGCCCCAATATCTCGGGCTTTGAGCGCATCACTCACCCGAGTGACACCCTTGACCATGAACGGACCATCCCATCGACTTCGGAGCCACGCCAAGTCATCCCAGGTTGGAGGGGGTGTGCGCATCCACTCCTCGAAGGCGTCGAAGAAGCCTGGAGCCTCTCCGCGTTGGTCAGCCATGTTCGGAACTCCGAGATCAGGGGGGCCACCTGCCTGCAAATACCGCCTTACGTACCTCGGGCGTCTCATCAGCTCGGGCAAGTAGCGAGCGATGGCCTCAGCATTCATGCGTCGCGGGATCCAAGGACTGCCCCAGTCTCGACGGAAGTCAAAGCACCAATCTAGCGTGACAATAAGACCCAGGGCTCCGGCAGCTTTGGCTCGGTCAAGCCGGTGCTCGATCAGCAACCGCGGGCCAGACCAATAGGTCTGGAACAGAAACTTCGGCGTGACCGCGGCGACCGCCTCAATCGGGACCGATGCGAAGGCAGCCACGCCCATGAGCGTGTCCGCCTCTCGCGCCGCACGACCGATGGCCACCTCTCCTTCTGGGTGAACCGCCTGCACTCCGGTCGGCGACAGCAAGACCGGCAAGCTCACTGGAATCCCCATGATGCTCGTCCCAAGCGTCCGCTCCGAGTGTTGGCCCGCAACCGAGGGGAGGAGCTTGAGCTGGGAAAATGCCTGAACATTCTCAGAGGCGGTCACTCCTGCCTCTGAACCCGCCCGAATCGCTTCAAATACTGACGGTGGGAGTGCCCGGCGTGCACGACGCTCGGCCTCCGCGACTGACTCGAACCATGTTCGTGTACTCGACATCAACTACCTCCACCATTGACGCTATCACCATCGATGCCACAACAGCCATCAGGTGCATCAACCAGGGTCCTTAGCACAGGAGGAGTACCGATCTACCGCAGAGTCCGATCGCCAGGACACGACGTGGCCATGGTCACCACCGACGTCAATGGTCACCACCGACGTCAATGCGCATCGCAGCGGAATCACGCCCGGGCTCGTCCGGCGATTGCCGACATATCACCCTGTCAACCAAATGACACGGCCAGTGATGCACACATCGGAGTGTGTCATGCCCGAATCAAGCGCACAGTTGGCGAACTTGACCGGTCCAACAACCGCTCTGGTGGCGACAACCTCGCTCCAGGTGTTGGTAGCTGCCAACCAAGAGCGCTAGCCGACGTTACTCAAAGTCATCCGCAAGCACACTCCCAATCTTGGAACCAAGGTCTGGGATCTGTCGGCTGCGGATCACCGCAAAAACGAAGCTGACGACCAAGAGACCGAGGATGATCCAGGGGAAGATATCAAAGGGATAGGGTTGCCCCGGCTTGATCAACCCCCATAACGGTAGTACGAGGGCGGCCACGCCAAGAATTGGGATGATCAGATGTCGCAGGACCGAGAACTGTGCGCGATGCTCTCGAAGAAAGTACACAGGCAAGGCAAGATTGAGCGCAAGGTAGACCAGGATGATCGGAATTGTCCCTAACGTGGCGATGTCTCCAGCGATATCGAGTGGATTGCCATGACTCGCCCAGAGCAACGTGATGATGAGCGCGATGAGCGAATAGGCGATGAGCGAGATGATCGGGGTCCCATAGCGATCACTCAGCTTGCCCAAAACGCTTGGGAGCAGCTTCTCTCGCCCGGCGCTAAAGATGATTCTCGTCTGCGCGGTCGTCGCTCCGATCAACGACGAGAACGTACTCGTGAGACCGGCCAGATAGACCAGAATCGACACCGGGCCAAGAGCCTTGTCGGCCGCTGTAACAAAGGGTGCCGACAGGTTGGAAATGGTACCAGCGTGGTTGTGGAAGGCGATCGACGTTGTCCACGCCATCAGAAGGTAGACAATAGCCACGGTAATCGTGGCGATGTAGATCGCTCTCGGCACCGAGCGACGTGCATTGCGGGTCTCCTCCACCATCGCTCCCGGGTTGCCCACGCCGATAAAGAGAAAGATCGCTAGCGGGAAGGCCAAGCCCATTCCGGAGATACCACGGCTGATCAAGCTTGGCTCAAAGCTCGCGAAGTTGAGGTGCGATGAGTTCGTCACGACGATGGCGATCATGCTCACGAAGATCAGGAGGATCTCAAAGATAAAGGCAACCGTTGCCCAACGAGCACTCACCTTGACGCCCCGGTATACGAGGAAACTCACGAAGGCCACAAAGACGATCGTGATCGGCTCCCATGGAACCGAGATGTGGGCGTACTTGGAGAGGATCAGCGACGTCCAACCCCCCATGATGGCCATCACGTAGCCGACCGCAATGATGTAGCCAACCGATAGTGCCCAGGCCGTCATCACGCCGGGGATAGCGCCAAACGCCTTACCAATATATGAGATGTATGAGCCCGAGCTCGGCGACACCTTGGTAAATTCGGTCAAGCTATTGAGCTTGAGCAGCACCGCAACAGCCGCAACGATGATCGCGAGTGGGCTCGCGATCCCAGCGGCAGCAGCAATGGCAGCAAACGAGAAGAAGAAGCTCATCGCCGGTGCTGTGTCGGCGAGGGACACCCCGAGGATGTCCGCCGTGGTCAGTGAGTTCTGACGCAGCCGCGTCGAACCCGACGTGGTTGTTACATCCTTAGCCATGAGAACCCCCTGTCCATCGCTTAGCACCACCAGGATACACCACGCATTCACTCGCAGTGCAAAACTCGCCTTCCAATTCTTCCAGAGAGGCAAACATCCCCGTGCTTTGAGAAGCAACGGTTGGTGCGAGAGCTAGTCGCGACGAGGTGGGAGGTACTGCCGCTTCGCAACGCCAAAGCCCAATTGATCGCAGACGGCGCGGGCGCTTACGCTGGCGCAGGAGCGGGTGGGGTGCCGCTCCAGAGCGCAGAATCGCCCAACGTGTCGAATCGATCCAGCGCCATCCGCTGCGCGGGCCTGCAACGCTCGCCCCGACTCACCCCCATCGTTACAAGGAGTTAACATTACCCCTTAGCGCGCTGCCTCACCCTCCCGTAGCCTTGTAGGGGTAGCAATTGGCGTGTAGCTGACCACCAGGTATGGGATTGGCAGCACCTGAAACCGAAAGCGAATGAACCATGAGCTATCAGGCGGAATACATCTGGATCGACGGAACTAAACCAACCCCCTTGATGCGTAACAAAACCCGCATCATCCAGGACGGCAAAGCCCCTGACATCTGGGGATTTGACGGATCGAGTACCAATCAGGCCCCTGGAGATAACTCCGACTGCGTGCTTCAGCCAGTGTTCCAGTGCCAGGATCCGATCCGTGGCGGAGACAATGTGCTGGTGTTGTGCGAAGTCCTGCTGACCGACTTCACACCACATCCAACCAACACGCGTGCGACGTGTGTCAGTGTGGCCGAACGCTTTGCCGACCAAGAGCCCATGTTCGGGATCGAGCAGGAGTACACCTTCTTCAAAGATGGGCGTCCGCTTGGCTGGCCCGTCAACGGCTTCCCCGCGCCCCAAGGTGCCTACTACTGCGGCGTTGGCGGTCAAAAAATCGTTGGTCGAGACATCGTTGAGGCACATACGCTCGCCTGCATGGAGGCCGGACTCCACATTGAGGGCACGAACGCCGAAGTCATGATGGCCCAGTGGGAGTTCCAGGTAGGGACGCTTGCTCCTCCGGAGATCGCCGACGAACTCTGGGTTGCTCGGTGGCTACTGATGCGCATCGCCGAAGACTTCGAGGTCGAAGTCAACTGGGACGCCAAGCCGATCGCGGGTGACTGGAATGGTGCGGGTGCACACACGAACTTCTCCACCCTCGCAATGCGCAACGACTTTGACGCCATCGTCGCTGGCTGCGAGGCCCTCGGCCGCAACGTTGAGGAGCACATTGCAAATTACGGGCATGGGATTGAGCGCAGGTTGACCGGGCTACATGAAACCGCCCGCTACGACCAGTTTAGCTACGGGGTCTCCAACCGAGGTGCCTCGGTCCGCATACCGTGGGCAGCCGCCAAGGCTGGCAAGGGATGGCTTGAGGATCGTCGCCCAAATGCGAACATGGATCCATACGTCGTCTGTCGTCTCATCATGGACACCGTCTGCTCGGATGCTGAGTCCTCGACCGAAGCCGCCAAGCACTCGGACCTTGCCGATGCTCTCTAAGCAATCCTAACGCCGTACGCGTTGGTTGAGTTCTTGAAGCCGCTCCTGGCCCTGCCAGGAGCGGCTTTGTCATCTCTCGCAATTTTGGTCAGCGACATGGCAATCTGGTACCAATGGGTCAATGCAACGTGGCATCGGGCTCGGCGCATCGACTGCGGCGGAGCTTGCACTCGTGTGTTGCCCCTCTCTCGAACTCGCGGTGCCTCTACGCCCTTGTAGTTCAAGATCTGCCGCAGCTCGTGAACAACTTCGACAAGATCTTGCTGCACCGCCATCACGTCGGCAATAGGTTTGTAAGCATCAGGGTGTTCGTCTAAGAGCGACTTAGCATCCGATGCGGTCCATGCCAGACCCTGCATCTGTTCGTTGAGTGATTCCACCGTCAGCGTTCGTCGTGCCTCAGTACGTGAAAGCCTCCTGCCAGCACCATCAGATGAACTCATATAGCTCGACACACTGCCTCGTCCCCGGACGATGTAGGTCGACGTGCCCATCGAAGCGGGAATCACCCCAAGATCACCCTTTCCTGCCCGAATCGCTCCCTTTCGTGTCAGCCAGACGTCACGGTTGCCATGATGCTCTTATACGGTGTAGTTGTGATGACAGTTGATCGCCGGATCCGGGTGAAGCTCTCTTCCAAGAACGTGAGCTACTTGGCGGACAACTTCATCCATCATGGCGCCCCTATTAGCGAAAGCATACGCCTGCGCCCACTCCATGTCATCGATATAGGCCCGAAACTCATCGGTCCCCTCGACTAGGTAGGCGAGGTCTTGATCGTGAAGTTCAATAAAATATCGCCGCATGAGCCCCTTGGCACACTCGATGTGTTTGGTCGCGAGCGCATTCCCGATGCCTCGAGACCCAGAATGTAACACCGCCCAAACATCGTCGTGCTCATCCAGTGAAAGTTCGATGAAGTGATTGCCACTACCAAGGCTTGCAAACTGGCTGTAGGGCCTGGTCCTGTCTCGATCGTCCCAATCGCGACGCGTTGCCAAGAGCCTATCAATCGTCGCGTCGGCCTCTGAGACACGAGCTCCATCTAGATGACCACGGCCAACTCCGGCTGGGATCGACTCCTGGATCAAATGATGCAGTTGCTCCAGCCCATCAGGGAGATCGTTGGCACAAATTCCCAACCGCTATGCGACCATGCCGCACCCAATATCAACGCCGATCGCGGCGGGAATGATGGCTCCCGATGTCGCAAACACGGTTCCAATCGTCGAACCCAAACCAACATGAGCATCGGGCATCAAGGCGACATGACCAACAACGAACGGAAGCCGCGAGAGGCGTGCTGCTTGTTGGATCGTCGCATCCTCAATCGACCCCCAGACCAACACGTTGTTATGCATCGTTGGCATCGTCACCCCTCTAACAGCTCACAGGCAAGCGCACCTCACCGTCATGGATCTCCTTCAGTTTAACTCCCCATTTCTACCCCTTGTTGTAATCATCCCGAGCGCTACGGCATGCGGCAGATCTCACGCAAGAGCGCCTGGGTATTTGGTGCCCCCTGGGGCTCTATCCCCCACCGAAGGTGGCCACGCTACCGAAGAAGCGACGACGCAATCCTGACCGCGCTTGGACTCTCGGCTGGGCTGAAGTCGACTTGCTCACCGGGCGACAACTACCGTCGCTTGAGCTACCTCATCCCACCTGATACCGGCGGCAGGACCACAACCTCGCCAGAGGATGGGAGTCGACTTGCCGCATCGAGCACGTTCGCACCAACGGCAAAACGACAGTACGGGAGCATGGCCGCAAGTTCGGGACCACACACATTGGAAAGCAAGAAAGCGAACTCGGCTACATCCTTGGCGCCATCGGGTATCTCAACGCTCTCAGCACCTGCAATCGCCTTGGCCGCACCAAAAAACCTAACTAGCATCGGTGTTCTCGGGTTCTAGCAAGGAAGCGATCTCGGCACTGATCGCCGCAAATGACGACCGCAACTCCGCCAAGGTGCGCTCCACCTCGCCCAGGGTATCTTCGGTGCGATCCTGTTCGACCTCATCCATCATGGTCGCAAGTTTACTTTGATCAGCGCTCCAGCATGGTCAACGCCAGGATCGTCATCACACCCAGCGCGCCACGGCTACTTAGGCTCGCTGTGGCCGGTTGTACAAATGAGCTGCACTGACAACCAGAGCCACCGGCCCAACGGTTAACACCGCCCTAGCAGGCGCTCACGAGCATCAATAGTTGAAAGACGGTCGAATGGAGAACAGAAGATACCAGCCGCAAGCCACCTCTGCGAACACGAGCAAGATTCCATTGAGTCCGAAGAAGAAGGTCAACACCATGCCCACCACGAGTTGGAGGATGGTTCCCCGAAAAACAATCTGCCATCCTCGATACCGCAGTTCGCGCAATGGCCGAACACCGAAAAGGTAGATTAGACCGTAGAGTGCCGTGAGGCCTGCCGCGATGTAAAAGCTCGACAACGCTGACCCTCCAACACATCCGAGCAGGACACCGGAGCACGAGCCTCCAAAGGCAGTCGCTGCGCTGATGATATCAAAGGCATCGAGCAACACCAGTACCGCGATCACCAGGTCAATAAACCAGGCCCATTTTACCAAGCGGGAGACAACTAGCTCGGGGAGCTTTGGCAGTCGGTCGGCGACGGTGATCAGTCGATTTTCGAGGGTGACTAACATACTTGGACCATCCCGCCCCAACCTTCGCGACGTTGACCTTGGCACCGCGTCGACTTGTACGACGTTGCTTGCTTAGTCTAGCGCTTGAGCCACCTCCCGAAAGACATTGCCATTGCCATCGCTCTCAATCAGGGTCGGAGTTGCCTTCTGATCGTCAGTGGCGACTTCGCCATGGACACGCCCTCGATACAAAGATCGCTTCGTCCAGAGATCCAAAGCGCACCAGAGATCCCAACGCTTGAAACGATCATGATCGTCGGCGTGGTTGCTAGGATGCTTCCCAATCTGGCTGAGAGGACCGACGCAGTGACGGGGGAAGATCAAGACTGGCTCGTTCGTGCCAACCAAATCACCAAAGTATTCACCACGAATGGCCAGGGTGTTTTAGCCTTGGAAGCCGTTGACCTCGTTCTCGAACGAGGATCGTTCACGTCGCTCATCGGCCCATCAGGCTGTGGCAAGTCAACGCTGCTGCGCATCATCGGCGGAATCGAAACACCGAGCCAAGGGTCGATAGCCCAACAAGCGTCGCCTCGGATTGCCTTCGTCTTCCAGGATCATGCGCTCTTTCCATGGCTCACGGTGCGTGACAATGTGGCGTTCGGCCTCAAGATGTCGGGGGTTGAGACCAAGGAACGCTACCGCCGTTCTCAACTGTGGATCGAACGGGTCGGTCTCGCTGGCTTTGAGCGTGCCTTTCCCGATGCCCTCTCGGGTGGCATGCGCCAGCGCCTCTCCATTGCCCGTGCATTCGTCACCGAGCCCGACATCTTGCTCATGGACGAGCCGATGGGCGCGCTCGATGAGCAGACCCGCATGTTGATCCAGGAAGATCTCATCCGCCTCTGGGAGGAGACCCGTAAAACCGTCCTGCTGGTCACGCACTCCATCGATGAGGCTATCCTCTTGGGCGATCGTGTCGCGATTATGAGTCGACGCCCCGGGAGAATCAAGGCAATACTTGACGTAGATCTCAAACGACCACGCAGTTTGCACACCATGGCCGACCCCCGCTTTGTAGCCCTTAAAGACACCATCATTGGTGACCTTCATGACGAGGTCATGGCCTCTATGGAGTTTCGATGACCTCGATCAAGAGTCCATCCACCACGAGTCCAATCAACGAAGAACTCGAACGCTCCACGAGCCACAGCCGCCGCCTCCGCCGACGCGACGCGCTGCTAGGCATCGCGACACCCATCGTTTTGCTCATCTGCTGGCAAGCTGCAAGTTCAACAAACCTGATCGACGCCAAGATCTTCACGCCACCCAGCACGATCTTTACGACCGCCATCACCCTCATTCATAACGGCGTTCTCACCCACGACCTGGCCATCACCTCCTTACGGCTGATCGTGGGATTTGTGCTCGGTGGTGCTCTTGGCATTGTCGTCGGGATCTTTTTGGGGATCTTTCGTACCCTGCGAGCCGCATTCTCTCCGCTCTTCGCCGCACTCTATGCCGTGCCTCAGATCGCTGTTCTGCCGCTCCTGCTCGTCATCTTCGGCATCGGCGAGACTCCCAAAATCCTGACCGTCGCGGCAGTATCATTCTTCGTCCTCGAGATCAACGCGATGGCCGGTGTCCGGTCGATCGATCCCCAACTGCTGGAGGCAGGGAGGGCCTATGGGGCGAAGGGGCGACGCCTGTTTTGGCACGTGCTGGTCCCAGGCAGCCTTCCAGCGATCTTTACCGGGCTTCGCGTCGCCGCAGCGCTCGCGCTGGTGGTCGTCACGGCCACCGAGTTCGTCGCCGCCAACAGCGGACTTGGTTACCTGGTCTGGAACTCCTGGCAACTCTTTGAACCCAACGAGATGTATGTCGGCCTGATCACGATCGCCCTTGTCGGTGTCGTCCTCACCGGCATCGTCGAGCTCGTTGGCCGCAGAATCATGCCCTGGTCCGGCCGCAACACCCGGGACTAACTGTTTGGCAAGGAAAATGGTCAAGGGCGCGTCAGTGAACGCTGTTATTGCTATAATCGCCTGAAACATTCGTTTCATGAGGTTGACTGACTGTCTCACCACAAGACATGACCAACCTGAATTTATTGAGGAGATCGACATGACTCAACGCAAGCGCTTCGCAGCCCTAGCTCTCGCAGCATCAGGCATCCTCGCCGCCTGTGGGAGTACCAGCTCCACGACGTCTTCGAGCTCAACCAGTTCGCCAAGCTCTACCGCCACAGCCAACGTCACGGTTGCCTATGTGCCGATCCCTCTCTTCGATCCGTTGTATATCGCTATGGCAAAGGGTTACTTCGCCAAGGAGCATGTCAATGTGCACCTCACCGTCGTCTCCTCCGGACAAAGTGCAACGACACTTGCAGCGACGAACCGAGTCCAAGTCGTTCTCGGTGGCTTCTCCGCTGGCATGTTCGATGCCATCAAGCAGGGGTTGAACTTTAAAGTTGTCGGCTCGATGGCGGCAGAGGCACCTGGGCAGGCCGCCAATGGCCTCGTGGTGGCCAATGGCGTCGTCCCCGCCGGTAAGAAGCTGACCGCCTCCGAACTTCGCGGCGCCAAGATCGGCATCGACGGTGGCGCTGGTGCCGCCGGTGGTTACCTACTCGCTGAAGCCCTCAAGCCGTATCATCTCACATTGGCAGATGTGAACGTGGTCAACCTGGGCCTCCCTGACATGCAGACGGCACTCGCCAATCGTTCGGTGGTCGCCGCCTACCCCTCAGCCCCCTTCCTTTCGGCAATCTTGGCTGCCAAGGATGGCACGTTGGTCCAACCAGCACCAGTAGATGCCGCCGTCGTCGGCGTGATCTACGGAGGTGCATTTGCCAAGACACCGGCAGCGCAACGCTTCTTTGACGCACTAGCCGAGGGCTCCAAGGATCTGCAAGGGTCTGCCCAAACGAGCGCGGCCAACCTCGCGATCATCGCGAAGGCGACTGGCGAGTCCACGAGCATCCTGAAGGCCGAACCACCGAGCATCTACGCCCCCAACCTGGCACCTCCAGTCTCGACGCTAACCGCCATGCAAAATGTGTACATCGCGAACGGCCTTGTCGACTACCACCACGCGCTCAGCACTTCCGCCTACGTTGATACAAGTTTTGCCGATAGGGTGCCAGCAAGCTAAGTAGCATCGTGGCTTGTGCTCAACAGCTCACGGGTGACACCTCACCCAAAGACCGTCGACGGAGACTAGCCTGAGGGCCATGCCTTCGATTTTCGATCTTGACCACGATGGTGCCGCGACGGCACTCGGGGCGCGATATCGGGCAGACCAACTCTTTGAGGGACTCTTTGACAAGGCATTACCCGTCGCCGAGATCACCTCGCTTCCCGTTCGCCTGAGAAACGAACTCGAACGTGAGTATCCCTTGGGCCTCAATGAGCTCACCGCCACCACCAGCGATGATGCGAGCACCCGTAAGTGGCTTTTTGCCATCGACGGAGGTCACCGTATCGAAACCGTCCTCATGGAGTACCCGCAGCGGGCAACCGTTTGCATATCGACCCAGGCAGGCTGTGCCATGGCGTGCAGCTTCTGTGCCACCGGTCAAGGAGGTTTTGGGCGCCAACTCACCAGCGCCGAGATCATCGAACAGGTGTATCGGGCAAAGCAGGCCGCGCTGCCACGCCGCTTATCAAACATCGTCCTCATGGGCATGGGGGAACCACTTGCGAACTATCGCTCGGTGGCCCTTGCGCTCCACGCCATCGTTGAGCGCTTCAAGATCTCGCCCCGACGGATCACTGTCTCCACGGTTGGTGTCGTTCCCGGGATCGAACGGCTCGCAAAGGAAGGTCTGCCACTCACCCTTGCGGTCTCACTCCACGCCGCCAACGACGAGGATCGGTCGACCATTATCCCTCTCAATCGGCGCTACCCGATCGAGCGTATCGTGACCAGCTGTGAACGCTGGACCAAGGCAACGTCGCGACTCATCAGCCTTGAATGGGCGATGATCGACGGCTTCAACGACACGCCCAAGGCGCTCGCTGAGCTCACCGAGATCGCTTTGCGATTACGGGCTCACGTCAATCTCATCCCTTTGAATCCGACGCCCGGGTATCTCGTTCGAGGAAGCACCCGCGACCGGGTGATCGCCTTTCAACGAGGGCTACAGGCCAATGGCATCCGCACGACAATCCGCTCCACCCGGGGTCAATCCATTGACGCCGCCTGTGGACAGCTGGCCATGCGCGATACGGCCACCCAGATACGACATAGGTCACGACCTGGGCCCAAGGGAACCAGCGAACTCGTTGGCATGTCAATCGATCGGCGTGGATGAACAGCCATCATCGTACAACAATCCATCCTCGCACAACAATGCCGTGCGACAATGGTATGCATTGGTATCGACCATCGACGGCAAGATTCGCAATGTACGACGATCCCGACGCCACCGTGCTCTTGCGACCTCCAGGACCGATCTATCCGGTCAGAATTTCGTTAAGACAGATAAATCTGAAACTGATTGGGTGCCATTGAGCACGCCACTGGTCAACGGCCATGCACAGCAAACTGGCTCGCATCGCATCGAAACAATCGAAAGTCACTGCCAACCCCAACGTTGGTGTCACTACCATGAGACAAGGAGCAACCATTGACGAAGACAACCGATCACCACAATGGCGAGCGCGTGATCGAAATCGCCCCCTCGATCTTGCCTTGCGACTTTGGGCGCCTGGGCGAGGAGCTGGCAGCCCTTGAGGAGGCTGGTGTCGATCGAATCCATTGGGATGTCATGGATGGGGTCTTCGTTCCAAACATCACCATCGGCGCACCGGTCATCACCAGTTGCCGACGCTATAGCGCGCTTCCCTACGAGGTACACCTTATGATCGTTGACCCTGAGCGCTACGTCGCAGAATTCGCGGATGCTGGATGTGAGCTCATCACCATACACGCTGAGGCAACACGACACCTGCATCGGACGCTCGGACTGATCAAATCCCTCGGAGTACGCGCCGGGGTCGCCCTCAATCCGGCAACGCCTCTCAGTGCAGTCGAGCACGTCATGGATGAACTCGATGTGCTGATGATTATGACCGTCAACCCTGGATTTGGGGGCCAACATTACATCAAGGCGATGGATGCCAAAATTCTCGCCGCCGTTGCCCTGCGCGAAGCGACCAACCCCTTGGTCAAGATCGAGGTGGATGGGGGGGTCTCGGAGGAGACGTTGGCCGGTTGTGTCATGAATGGTGCCGAGATCCTCGTCTCCGGCTCAGCTCTGCTCGCCCACCGGGGTCATCTGCTCGCCGCCGTCAACAACTTTCATCAGCTTGCACAAGAAGCGTTTACCCAACGCGCCCTCTGAGACACTCGCGCGAGACTATACAGTCAGGTCTTGTCGCAAGCACGCGTCCTTGGCCCAAGGCCAGTGACTGCGATGCCGTATCATCTGCGTAGCCGAGCGAGTCGTTAGGAGACGGACTCTTCCTCCTCCACGTCAACCCAACGTGGCTCACGTCGCTCGACAAATGCGGCCATGCCCTCGGCGGCTTCACTCGAGTCCATGGTGATCACCGCAAGCTCCGAATTGAGCTGCCAAATCGTCTCGGTCGCCCGTGCATAGGCACCCCGAAGCAGCCGCTTCGAGTTGAGAATCGCTTGCGGGCCAGACTTGGCGATCTTGGTGGCCATGGTCAGCGCCTCAGTCAGCAACTGGTCGCGCGGGACCACCCGATTGATCATCCCGAGTGCCAGCGCACGGCTGGCATCGATCGGTTCACTGGTGAGCGCGATCTCCATGGCAACACTGCGGCCAACAAGCTCACTCAAACGCACCAGGCCGCCTCCAGTCGCCAAGAGACCACGCTTTGCCTCCGGAAGCCCAAAGCGAGCGCCTTCGCTTGCGATCACGAGATCACAGTTGAGCACGATCTCGAATCCGCCAGCGACGGCGTAGCCATTGACGGCAGCAATCAGGGGTTTCGGGAAGTCGTACCCCCCGATTCCGGCAAAGCCTCGGCCGGGAATGACCACGCCATGGCTCCCATGGGCCAACGCGAACTTAAGGTCCATTCCGGTGCAAAAGGCCCGGTCCCCAGCTCCGGTGAGGATCACACTCCGCACCGACGCATCGGTCTCGGCATCCTGCAAAGCTTCGGTGATACCTTCGGCAACCCTATCATTGACACAGTTCAGTTGCTCCGGACGATTGATCGTAACGATCATCGTCGCTCCCTGTTGTTGAACCTCGACCTCAGCCAACTCTTACCCCCTTGTCGCGGACCATTGCTATTTACCATCGACCTTTATGAGGTCAAACGAACACAACCTTCTCCAGGTCGGACCACTGCACCGACAATCCGAATTTTGCCCCTAATCGTTATCCACTAGCTGATTTTTCCCCGGTCCACGACCGATCTCGATCAATCCGCCGTCCTGGTCACCGACTAACTCAACAGAACCTCATCCATGGACCCTGTCCTCTTTGTCAACTCAGACCTCATCGCAAGCCCCGGCCTCATCAAAGAACGCCACGGCCCACGAATCCTCACTGACCCCATCGATTCAGGCCAACCCCATCGATTCAGGCCAATGTTAGCGCTAGCCCACGGTCATGGTGCCCACCGCCAACGTCATTGACCGTTAACGGCGATGGCGACAAGCACTCGGTCAACACGCACACAGTCCCTGCTAACCATGAAACCCCGTAAGCCATCAAACGTTGATGGAAACACTCTATCCTATCGGTGTGGACAATGTGAGCAAAAACGACAAACCCTTGTCACCGCGCAAGCTTTTGCAATCCTTTTGGGCGCGGCTAGAGAGGATCGCCGCCTTGGCACAAAACCCGTTCATCAACGAGTTACCAGCAGCAATCGCTCGTGGGGAA
Organism: Ferrimicrobium sp.; assembly: GCA_022690815.1. NCBI lineage: Bacteria > Bacillati > Actinomycetota > Acidimicrobiia > Acidimicrobiales > Acidimicrobiaceae > Ferrimicrobium > Ferrimicrobium sp. Next base: position 67,747 of record JALCZJ010000002.1, on the reverse strand, counting down.
GGCGATGCTGACCGAGATGGCCCCGCCGCCACGGATCTGTTTCCGGACACGCTCGATGAGTGGCCAGACTTTTAGGACGACTCATCTTGGCGACGGCGTCGCTCCGCCAAGTTTTGCAGGTTATACCAGGCCGTCACCGTGGCAATAATGGAGAGACCGACATAGACCACCAACAACGCGATCAGGAGGTGTTCGAGGTAGGTACCCCAACCGTTGTAGCCATCGAGCACATTCATGAGGCTCGTATACGTGGCGAGAAATGCTCCGAGGATGGTCAATCTCACTCGCCAGGGGAACTTCACCGATCATCTCCGTCGATCGATGACCGCAATCGGGCAATGCCAAGCGTTGCCGCAATCTGATCGTCACCCTGGTACCAGAGCGCATCGATCTGCCCACATGGGCTCATCTCTCGTTCCAACCTAGCAACCGTCTCCGTTCCTTCGATCGCCACGACGACGGCCATCATGGAATCAAGAAACGAACCTCGAAGCAACCGAAGCTGCCCCGCGTCGACCAGGACGCCGGTGCAGCCACCAGCGTCTGCACTCTGCACCACTGAGCGCGCAACGAGGTTGGTTGAGCTAAGCATCGCCGTCGGGATCTCTCGGCGACGACGAGCGAGCACAAAGCGATCGTCGGCCGAGATGTCGAGGGTCTCACAGATCTCTCGGAATCGTTCAATCGGGTCAAACGCAGAAGGTACTACGACGGCAACCAGGTGCGTGGTCGGCGCAAGGCACGCGGTTTCAGCCATGAACTCGCGTGGGCGTACATCGATGATCTGTGACTCCTTAGAGAGATCGACCACGAGGGTGTCGATTCGATCCACGAGAAAATCTCCCGCCCCCGAACGGCTGTTTGTCATCGCCCGCTGCGCCGCTTCGACGAGCTCGTCCTCGCTCAAGCCAGTCGCAGGGTCTTGATCGATCGACGATCGAGACAACTGTACCTCATCTCGCGAAGGAGAGAAAGACGGGGACATCGATGTCGACATCGGCGCTGAGATCATATTCCGTGCGACATCTTCGGGCGCATGGTTGTTCGACGTATCGTCAGTCGACTCAACGCTCATGACATCAGTGCCGGTGAGATCGATGATCTCATCGACATTGCCCGCACTGGACCCTTGGGTCATCGTCTGTATCCCGCGAGACCCCATCGGCGGGCTCGCTTGGGCCGTCTCATCACTGGCCGACGACCACCAAGGAGATGCGACGTTGGTGAGTTTGGTCACCTTGCCATCTCGTCGGAAAATTTTGGGCGCCACAATCGGTGCTTGTGTCACTGACGATGGCTGTGGTTCAGGGATCGAGGTACGCTCGTATGTCCTGGCTAACTCGTCTTGTACGCTTCGATAATCTGACTCATCAGCGTCGAGGACACTCGTGGACCGCGGGCCAGTGGACACCAAGGCGTTACGCAGCGCTGCCGCAAAACCTGGGGCCGAGATCGGGGCCGTCGGTGGTTCGACCACCACGGTGAAACTCACACGTTTCCCGACAAAGCCAGGCTTACTCACACGCTCGGCAGCCACCAAACGTACACCCTCGCCGAGGGTGGCACGAGCCTTTGCCAGTGCCTCCTCAATCGATTTTCCACTAAACCGTAGCTGGTTCGACATCGCCAATTACTCCTATCTGTATCAACTTCAGTGAAGGAGCAAGCTCCCTCACGGCCAGCACCGGAATCGATGCATCTCCTGAACGCAAGGTCTGGAACAACGCGCGCCGGATGGCAGGCATACACACCAACACGGGTTCGTGGCCCTCGATCTCGGCGCGCAATTTTGCTGCACGGATCTCCTCACGCAAGCGCACGATCTCGTCCATCCCGATCCCGAGCACCCTTCGTCCATCGACGGTCACCAGGCTCTCGGCAAAACGCATCTCTAATTGCGACGAGAGATAGAGGACCGCCAACATGCCATCTTGAGCAAAACTCGATGAAATCGATCCACCCAATGCCTCTCTGGCCGCATCTAACAGTGCATCAGGCTCCTTAGAGCTGCGGTAGCGGTCGACAATGGCCTCGACAATGGCGGGAAGGTTGCGTACCGGAACTTGCTCATCGAGGAGTTCGCGCAACACTCGTTGGATATCACCCATGGCGACCTGGGCGGTGTTGAGTTCGTCAACAACCACCGGAGCGACTCGCTTGAGCGCATCCAACATCTCCTTGGTCTGCTGACGGGTCAACAACGACCCTGCGTGGTGTCGAACGACCTCTGAAAGATGTGTCACGATCACCGATGAGCGATCGACCACCGTTGCACCGAGCACCTGTGCTTGGGCCTTGTAGTCCGGTGGGATCCACCGAGACCGCAGGCCAAAGACTGGATCGACGGTCTCTTCGCCAGGGAGGGCATCCAGATTATCGCCGATAGCGAGCACCCGATCTCGCGGGACCTTGCCACGGCTCACCTCGGTCTCCGCGATCCTAATCACGTACTCCGTTGGGCCGATATCGAGGTTATCGTGGGTCCTCACCGGCGGCAGCACAAAGCCAAGTTCACCTGCGAGTTTGCGGCGTAGCCCCTTGACCCGCTCGAGGAGATCACCGCCCTTCGTGGGATCGACCACATCGAGGAGCTCAAAGCCGAGCTGGAGCTCGAGAATCTCGACACCGACGACATCTTGGGCTGTCTCCGGCGCAGCTATTTGAGTCAGCGTCTGGGTCTCGGTTGCTTCAGTCTTGTCGGGCGACTTTGATACTCGCCATCCAATCACGAACACCGCACCGCCGACCAGGAGGAAGGGAAGCTTCGGCAGACCAGGCAAGAGACCGAGGGTTCCAATGATTCCCCCGGCGATCTGGAGAGCCACCGACTGTTTGAGCAGCTGTTGGAGCAGATCGAGGCCAAAGTCGGCATCGTTAGCGGTTCGGGTAACGACCAAACCGGTCGCGATCGAGAGCAACAACGCCGGGATCTGGCTGACCAGCCCGTCACCGACGGAGAGCAGCGAGTAGGTGTCGATCGACTGCGTGATGGACAGGTGGTGCTGGACGACACCGACAATGAACCCACCGATCAGGTTGATCACAGTGATCACCGCGGCGGCGATGGCATCGCCCTTGATGAACTTGGATGCACCGTCCATGGCGCCGTAGAAGTCCGCCTCTTTGGAGATGCGTTCCCGGCGACGGCGTGCCTCAGCCTCGTCGATATGCCCAGCGTTCAAGTCGGCATCGATCGCCATTTGCTTGCCCGGCATCGCATCCAGAGTGAAACGAGCGCCAACCTCCGCGACGCGTCCGGCGCCACTGGTGATGACCACGAACTGGATGATGAAGAGGATGGCAAAAACTACCAGCCCGACCACCACTGAACCGCCTACCACAAAGTGGCCAAAGCTCTCGATTACCGATCCAGCGTAGGCGTGCAGGAGCACCAAACGGGTTGCCGACACATTCAATGCCAGCCTGAACATGGTTGCAATCAGCAACACCGACGGGAAGGCGGCAAACTCAAGTGGATCGGTCACCCGCAGGGAAACGCCGAGAACGACCAAGGCAAAAGTGATGTTGGCCGTAATCAAGACGTCGAGGAGTTGTGAAGGAATTGGGACAACCAACATCACCACAATCACGGCGATGCCGATGGGTACCGCTAACGCCAGCCGGCGCATACGGGCACTCTCCATGGTCCTCCCTTTAGAACCTTGGTCATCCGTGAGAACCGAGCTCTTCCCTGTATGAAACGCTTCGTCACCCAAATCTCTGACCTTTAATTCAAAGATCATTCAATTGCCAACTACGTCAACTAGGTGGCCAGTTCACTCAGGACGCGCTCCAAGATATCTTCCGGGATCTCGTCGAGATTGCTCTGATGAGAGGATTCGTAGTAGCGCGCGGTCGTCGAGAGCTGATAGACGAACGCCAACAGACGGGCCACGACCAAAAAGAGCGAACCCGGGATTGATTCCCCGACCGGTACCGCGATGTTGAGTGCTCGCGCGAGCGGTGGGTCGATGACAATCGGAACTCCGGCCGCTCGGGCCCTTTCACGGATGGTGGCCGCGATGTATTCTGACCCCTTGGCGAGCACAATTGGAGCCCGATGGGTAAGCGGTTCGTATTTGAGTGCCACCGCCACATGCGTCGGATTAGCCACGACGACGTCGGCGAGAGCAACGTTGGCGATCATCCGTCGTCGCGAGATTTCACGAGCAACGCGGCGCCGGCGGCCTTTGGTCTGGAGGTCGCCTTCGTACTGCTTCATCTCGTCCTTGACCTCTTGACGCGTCATCATCAGCTGCTTGCGAACCTGGATGCGGGAACGCCCGTAGTCGATGAGCGCGATGACCAGCCCGAGCACACCGGTAAGTCGCACCAATTCGACGCTCATCGAGGCGACTTGCGTGGCGACGGCCATCGGCGAGAGTGAAGCCGACGTCAGCGAATCGATCCCCCCAAGCAGCAGGAGCACCGAGACCACAACCACAATGAGAAGCTTTACCAACGACTTGAGCGCCTCGATGGCGGGCGTGGTCGAGAAGATCCGCGACAGATTCTTCTTTGGCGAAAAGTGGGTGACGTCGGGTTTGATCTTCTTTGGCACGAAGCGGATCCCAACCTGGGCCACGTTGATAAGGGCAACAAAGAGCGCGATCGGTGTGGCGACGATGATGGCGAGCTCACCAACCGTCTCGAGACCAGTCTCGAGGCGACGCAACGCTGTCGCCGATGTGACGGCGGCGTTGCCATCAAAGGAGAGGTGACCAAAGGCGACGATCTTGCCCTCCACCAAGCTGAACACCAACGGCATCGCCAACGAAAAGGCCAAGATCACCAGCCAGGTCGCGAGCTCCGCCGAGCGCGCGACCGTCCCCTCCTTGCGCGCCTTCTCGAGTTTGTGCGCCGTTGCCTGCTCGGTACCTTCGTTCTTGGGCATCTACCCCCCCAAGAGATCGTGCTCGGCAGCGAGTAGATCTCGGATCGAGGCGTCAAAGAGGTGAGGCAACAGCGGCAGTGCCACCAACATCAAAATGAAGGACAACAGAATCTGCAGTGGAAAGATGAAGGTGAGCGCATAGAGTTGAGGGGCGACCTTGGTCAGAACTCCCACCACAATCTGTGAGAAAAACATGACAGCGAGAACAGGTGATGCAACCTCAAGGGAGGAGACAAACAGGATCGTCACCGACTTGACGAGAATGCCGAGGGTGAAGGAGAGATGAAAGAGGTTCGGGGTCAAGAAGCTTGCGAAATACCCGTGGATGACCACGACATCGGCACCGGAGACAAAAAACAGCACGATCCACATCAGGTTGTAGAATTCGCCGGTCACCGGCGTCTCGTTAAGTGACAGCGGATCGAGCGCCGGTGGCGTTGAGAAGCCACCGAACAGTCCGACTAAACCACCCGCAGACTCCCCGAGCGAGATGAAGAGCATCGCGAAGAAGCCGAGAGCGGCTCCGATAAGTAGCTGTTCGGCACTGGAGCCGATCAATCCGCCCGCAGTGGTGGGCAGGGCCATTGCATGTACCAACGGACCTTCGGTGCCAAGCCCGAAAGCCACCGCGATCGCTACCCTTGCGGTGATCGGAACAACCGGCATGGCAAACGGGAACGCCACCATGATAAACCCCATCGACCGGCTAAAGGCCAGGAGATACCCGATCAACCAGCGAGCATCAAAAGCTACCTGCATACCCGTGTACCTGATCTGATCGTGGCCATCTCAAAGTGATTGCACCAGCGAGGGAATCTCTTTATACATCTGGACAGTGAACCCATCCAGCTCAGAGAGCATCCAATGACCAGCCAGGAAGATGATGAGCGCGATGACAACCAGCTTGGGCAAGAAGCTCAAGGTCGCCTCTTGGATCTGTGTCAAGGTTTGGATGAAGGCGACGACGAGACCAATCGCCAACGCCCCAGCCAACACCGGACCTCCCAGCTTGGCCGCAAGATACAATGTCTGTCCAGCGATTTGGAGTACCGGTCCGTCGTTCATCACTCACTCATTTCATACTCACCAAGAGAGCATGGACCACCAGGGTCCAGCCATCGACCATCACAAAGAGCAACAGCTTGAAGGGAAGCGATACCAGTGTCGGCGGCAACATCATCATTCCCAAGCTCATCAGGATCGAGGAGACCACCAAATCGATCACCAAGAACGGCAAGAAGATGACAAAGCCGATGATGAAGGCAGAATGCAGCTCGGAGAGGAGGAAGGCCGGGATGACCGCGTCCATAGAGACCTTCGTCGGCGCAACGGTACCTTGATGATTGACCTTGGCAAAAAGCTCCAGCTCTTGGGTTCTCGTATTTGAGAGCATCCACTCCTTGATCGGGGTCTGTGCCCGATCATAGGCTTGAACGGCGTTGATCTGCCCGTGGAGATAGGGCTGCACCGCGATGTGGTCGACGGTCTTGATCGTCGGTGCCATGATGAAAATGGCCAGGAACAGTGCAAGTCCAGCTAGCACCTGATTGGGAGGCGTAGCCGTCAACCCCAGTGCGTTGCGGGTAATGGAGAGGACCACGACGATCTGGACAAAGCCCGTCAACAAGATTAGCAACGACGGTGCCACCGACAACAAGGTGAGCACCAAGATGATGATCAGCGATTCACTCGGTCCAGATGCTCCATGCAGACTGATGTTGAGACTTGGGAGTTTCGTGGCTGGCCCGACGGAGGCTAAAAGGGCCGTCCCTGCAATTGAGGCGCCCATCGACTAGCTCTGTCGTCCGCCAAGTAACCGGCGAACACCAGCTACCACGCTCTCCTTCTGTCGTCCATGCCAGATATCGCCATTCGTCCTACTACCCCATGCTGCAATCAGTTCACGCTCTGGATCGTCAATCGTTGACAGATCCAGGACTTCGACAGGCTCTTCGGGGGTGAGCTCTCCGTCGAGCTCGCCAAGCAGTTGCAACTGGGTCCCTGAGACCCCGATCAGCAGACGCTTGTCTCCTGCGTCGATCACGAAAATGTTCGCCTTCTGGCCAAGCGCCACCCGTTGGGTGACCTTGATAGGGCCTCGCCCTCGGTCGGCGCCGACTGACCCCAGTGTGCGCCGCTTGGCGACCTTGCCCATCACCACGATGAGCCCGATCACTGCGGCGAGTGCCACCAGCGCGGTCGCAATCGAGCCCATCAGCGCCCTGCCCGCAAGTTGTCGACCTCTTCAGAGTTCACGACCTCGACGATGCGGACTCCGAACTCATCGTCGACGACGACTACCTCGCCATGGGCAACGAGCGTCCCGTTGACCAGCACATCCACGGGAGCATTGGCGGCCCGATCTAGTTCGATTACATCACCACTGGTCAAATTCAAAAGCGCCTTTACCGGCATCTTCGCACGACCAAGCTCAACGGTCAACTCCATCTCAACGTTGCGAAGCACCGCCAAGTTATCGACCGTCTCTGGCCGAACAGGCTCTACGACTTCCTCGTTATCTACCATTACTCCTCCTCGTCCACGATGATCGCGGCGACCCGTGAGCCAGCCTGGCCCAACACCGCCTTGAACAGTTCAACTCGGTCCACCACCACCGACATCGGCCGACTCTTTCGATGTCCGAGCCCAATCACATCACCTGGCTTCAATCGCAAAAACGCCTGCGACGAGATCGTCGTCGGCTCCAGCAACACACGAGCAACCACCGGAACGTCTTGAAGGCGCCGACCAAAAGCCGCCTGAAAGTCTGTCCCGTTCTCTTGCATGACGACAGCGCGTGAGGAGATCATCTCCACCACCGGTCGCAGCATCGAGTAGGGAAGCACCATGGAAAGTTCACTGACCTGGTCATCCCCTAGCGAGAAGCGAAACTTGGCCCACACACACATCTCCGAGAACGGAATGCCCTGGATGAATTCGAGCGAAGGCTCGGTGTGGATACGGTCCGCAACGACGGTTGTCTGGGTCGAGATCGCGCTGGCCACCTGGGTCACCATGTCCTCGAAGAGCTTGGATGCCAGATTCTGCTCGAGATCGGTGAGTTCGCGTGGCTCGATCTCGGCGCCCTCTCCGTCGCCACCAAGTCTCAGATCGATGAGTCGGAGTGTGACGGCTGCTGGCAGATAGATGGTCGCCTTCGAGGCCAGTGGGTGTAAGGCAAACGTGATCACCAGCCCAGAGCCGGTCAACTCGGCGAGCAGACTCTCCCAGGAGAGCTGATCGATGGAGGAGAGCTCGATCTTGACGTTGCGACGCAAGGCCGCCCCGATCAGGGTGGCGCTAGGGCGCGACGCACTCTCAAGCAAAAGCTCGACCCCACGCAGATGCGAGCGCTCAAAACTTCTTGGCAGCCGAAAGTCGACCGGTCGAACCGATCTCTTCTTCTGCTCTTCTATGGTCTCCCCACTCATGGGTTCTTCATCGACCGTAGAACCCTCGACTGAAGAAGTTTTCTCGCTACTGGACTATGAAGCTCGCGAACAGGATTGACTCAACGGTGGCAAAGGGCTTATGCCCTGCGTGCAACACGGTGTTGAACGCATTCGCTAAGGTGGCCGCCGCTTGGGTTCTCCCAGTGGTCGGTAGGAGCTGGCTATAAGTCATGCTACCAAAGGTCAAAATGGCCGCATTGTTGAGTTTGGGCAGTTCCTTAGCGACCTCGGCTTTGGTATCTCCGGGCGCAAGCTCGAGGATCATCTGGGCCTGTACGATGTGACCATCGTTTAAGTTCGTGGTGATCGTTGGCATGGTGTAGGAGACGCTAGCCAGCTCCGCGGCCGTCTTTGCGCTCTTGGTCGACGCGGCCGGCTTCTTCAGAACGAAGAAGTAGGCGGCTGCCGCCGCGATGACGACCACCAGCCCGATGATCAAAAACTTGGCCTTCCCCTTCTTCTTCGGCTCCTCGGCCTGAGCCGCTGGTGGTGTCGCTGTCCTTGCTGCCATCGTCGGTGCCTCCTTAGAGTCGATTCGTACTTTGTGAATTGAGAATGACAACGTCTACCCGTCGGTTGAGCGCCATGTTCTGTGGAGTCGAGTTTGGAACGATGGGGTGCGTCGCGCCAAAGCCGGTGGCCGAAAGTCGATCGGCGTTGACACCATCCGTGCGCATCAGCTGTTCGAGGACGGTAACTGCTCGCACAGCGGAGAGCTCAAAGTTCGACGAGAAGGGTCCGCCATAGATCGGAGCTGAGTCGGTGTAGCCCTCCACATCGATATCGTTTGGCAACGGCTTGACGACCTGGCCAATGATGTTGACGACCTCACTGCCGACGGGTCCAAGCGAGGCTGAGTCGGTGTTGAAGAAAACCTTATCCGAAAGGAGTCGAACCACGACGCCTCGCTTTTCGACAGCGACCTGCACGTCGGAGGCGAGATTCGCCTGCTGAAGCGCCGCGTTGATCTGGGCTGCGATCTGTGCACTCTGCTGTTGGGCCGTGCTCGACGGGGTCCCACCGCCGGTTTGTGGAATGGAGATCTGTGGAGGACCAGGAGTAATGCCCGGGTGTGTGATCAACGAACGATGTTCCAACAGACCGGTCCCACCCTTCAATGCGGACTGGAGCTGCATCTGCGAGAAGGTCTGCAGCAAACCCGTCTTGAACTCGTCGAACTTTTTTTGCGAGATACTACTCATGGCAAAGAGGACGACAAAGAGCGCCAGCAACAGGGTGATCATATCGGAATAGGTAAGCAACCAGCGTTCGGAGTTCTCTGCCTCCGCCTCGCCCTCGGTACGTTTACCCATGATCTAGGCCGCCTTGCCCTTGTTCGGCTTCGGGGTCTCGCCGCCGGCCCGATCGGCCGGTGGGAGATAGGTCATGAGCTGTTGCTCAAGCAGTCGTGGCGACGAGCCACTCTGGATCGCGAGCGCCCCATCGACGATGAGGAGCTTTGCCATATGTTCCTGTTCAGCAAGGTGAGCAAGCTTGTTGGAGATCGGCAACCAGATGACATTTGCCGTCATCACGCCCCACAGGGTAGCGGTAAAGGCAGCCGAGATCGCAGGACCCAGCGTGTTCGGCGAGGAGAGGTTTGCCAACACGTGAATCAAGCCCATGACCGTGCCGAGGATGCCGAGCGTTGGCGCATAACCGGCCATGTCCTTAAAGAATTTGGCGCCAGCTTTGTGTCTTGAGCGCATCGCATCGATGTCGGCCTCGAGAATCTCCCGGATCTTCTCGCCGTCGACACCGTCGATGATGAGTTGGATACCACTCCGCAAGAACGGATCGGTGAGGTCTTTGGCTGCAGACTCCAAGGCCAGGACCCCCTCACGACGAGCCATCTCCGCGAACTTGACCAGCGTCTCCACAGTCTCCTCGGCCGTCAGCGACTTGGCGAGGATCGCAGACTTGAGGGCACCGACGATGCGGCCGACCTCCTTAAATCGGATTCCGGCCAACGAGACAAAGACGGTGCCACCGATGACCAACAACATGGCCGACGGCGCAATCAACGCCGCCGGGTTGCCGCCATCGAGGACCATCGCCACGATAACGGCGATCAGTGCGAATACGATTCCTACCGGGGTTGCAACATCCATGTCTACTCCAACTCACTTCCATGTACGACCATCAATGCGTGACGCTCTGCATCGACTGGATTCTGGCAGAAAATCCGAGCCTTGTACGCGATCACCACGTCGATCACATCCGCGACCGACTCCCGGACGACGAAGCACGCTCCCGTGGTGAGCGTGACCACCGTATCCGGGGTCGCTTCGATCTTCTCGATCAGATCAGCATTTAGAACTACTGTCGATCCTGACAGCCGAGTTACCTCGATCACAACGCACCTCCCATGTGCTTTTGCTAGCATCGGCACAAACCGCGGCTAGCTCAAGACCCAAAACGGGAGAGCTTTATGCCATCTGCACCAAGGCCTGGAGAACCGAGGCCGTCGTTGAGACCACCTTGGTGTTCGCCTGATAACCGGTCTGGGCGACGACGAGGTTGGTCAGCTCTTGGCCAAGGTTGACGTTCGACTCCTCGACCGATCCACCAACGAAGGTGCCCCGACCTCCGGTTCCGGCGACACCGAGCTGGGGGGTGCCTGAGTTGAGCGTCGACTGATACAACAGGTTACCCTGCTTAGCCAAACCCTCGGGGTTCACAAACAGCGCGCTTGCGATCTGACCGAGCACCTGTTTGGTCCCGTTGGCATAAGTTCCCTGCACCGTCCCATCCGAGCCGATGGTAAAGCCGGTCAACGCCCCCGATGGACTCCCGTCTTGGTTGGTCACCGCCAGGGACGAGGAGGTGCCAGCGAACTGGGTGACGGCCCCCGTCGAGCCAACCGCTGGAAAGTCGAGGTTCATCGTTGAGTTTGCGAGGTTGTTATACCCCGCATTCGCAAAGCCACCAATAGACAAGTTGTTAGTTCCATTGGATGACTCACTAACAGTGCTGACCTGACCGGTGGTCGAGTCAAAGGTAATCTGCTGTGAACTGGCTGCATTAGTACCCAAGGTCAACGGCTGAGCCCCGCTCAAGGTGGACCCTGGCGCCGGTGGAACTGTGGCCGAGACAGTCCAGGTATTGGCAGTTGTTGTCGAGGGCTTAAAGGTAAAGGTGATCGGGATCGGATCGCCCAACGAATCGTAGGCGGTGGTCGTCACCGTCACGGAGTTCGTGGCTCCTGCGGCCAAGTTGCCCCCGAGGGTGATGTTCTGGGTCTCCACTGGATTGGCCACCTGCCCTTGGGGGATGGTTATTCCGGTCAAGGGGCCGTTTTGATTAACCTGGCCATTGGCACCTGGCGCCCAGCCCTGCACAATCGCGCCGGTCGAGGTCACCAATTGGCCAGCGGCATCGAGTTGGAGTGCGCCATCGGTCGTGTAGTAGTCTTGCCCACCCTGGTTCACCACCAGGAAGCCGTTACCGGAGATCGCGAGGTCGGTTGCAACACCGGTCTGTTGCATGGTGCCGGGAGAGAAGTTCGTGTTGTTGCTCGCAACCCGAACACCTGAGCCCATCACGATGGGGTTGGTGCCACCCTGGGTGCCCACGGCAGGGGCGCCTGCATTCTGGGACTGCTGATAGAGCAGGTCTGCGAACTGGATCGAGGTTGCCTGGTAGCCGACCGTGTTGGAGTTGGCGATGTTGTTGGCGATGTTGTCAAGCCATTGCTGATCGGCGTTAATGCCGGTAATGGCTGCTGATAAGGACTTAGTCATGTGCTCCTCCTTGGAGTTCATCGGTTATCTGATTACGGTCATTCGTAGTGTCTCATCGCCGTGGGCGAAGGCTATTTGCGTTCACCACTGGCGGTCTCGACGAGGTTTGGTACGTAACTTCCATCGTGGCTCGGCTGCATTTCGACGACAACATCGTGGGGCTTAGCGGGTTTCGATGGCTGGGCTCTTGCTTCTTAGGGTGACTCAGCTACTCGACCCTCCGATCACCTTGCCCACGCCAGTCACCTCCGAGCTTGGGATCGCGGTGCCATTGATGTTGAGATTAAGTGCACCGTTGGCCATCGCGACTCCTGAGACGACGCCACTTCCCTGGGTGCCACTGGCAGTCGTGTAACTGACCGTCTGGCCGATCAGGTTGGCAGCGTTGACTACACCCTCTTGCGATTGGAGCGATTGGAGCTCGGAACTGACGCTGTTGAGCAGCTGCACCATCGAGAGACTCGATGTCTGTTGCACCATCGCCGAGGGGTCCATCGGCGAGAGCGGGTTCTGATTCGTCAGCTCCGTCACCAGGAGTTGGAGAAACTCATTCGACGACAACGAGGCGATCGAGTTATTTGAGGCCGTTGACGCGCTTGCATCAGAGCTGGCAGCCCCAGCAGCACTGGCAGCTCCAACGGAGCTAATTGGTAGGGTCATGCGTATTGATCTCCTTTCATGGTTACAGTCTTAGATCGATGAGCGAATGGGTACTGAGCCCGGCGGGCATCACGTCCGGTTGCGCCCTGAGGGCGTCGCTAGCCTGAACGAGGCCAGTCTCTTGTGTAGGGACCGACGGGCCAGGTTCGGGATGCCCACCTTGGTTACCGGTTTGTTGCCCACCAAAGCCCAGGTCACGGTTCAACAGGTTGGTCAAATCGCCCAGCTGTGCACTGACCATGCCCCTCGTGAGAGGATCGGCAACATGAATCAGCACCTGGATCTCACCGGCGTTCGACATCACCTGAAGTTGGAGCTGTCCAAGCTCCTTGGGCTCAAGCGAGATGGTGATCGTCCTCGGCAGATTGCCCTCCCGGACTACCTGCGCCACCACGGTGCCAAGTTGGCCCAACGGTGTGGACCCGATCGTCTCCGAGGTCCCACTCGCCAGCGGTGTCGCCAATGCGGACTGCGGGGTCAACGCCGTATCGGTGTGCCCTGCTGGCCCACCCGATGCGCTACTCGCTTGCACAGCGCCACGAAGCCCAGCGAGCTGGGAAAAATTCTGCTCGCTGGCGTCACTCGCGCCCCGACCGGTCGACCCAAGGGCCCTCACGTTAGTACCGGACTCGGCTTGCCCAAGGACCTTGGCATGCCCATGAGCCTTGGCGGACAGGACCTCGCCTCGTGCTGTGTCACCCCTTAGCTCTTGAACCTGTTCAACGCTCAGTTGCGACCCAGATCTGGTCTGACCCGACGCAGCCAGTGCCACCCCAAGCCCGTTCGTCGTAGCCGATGAAGACGGGATCGACGACGGAGTCGAGCCTGTCTGGCTCGCGATCTCGTCCGATACCCGGGTTGGCTTTGTTGGCTGCGGGGTGCCTTTCGCTGTACCACCAGCGTCGAGCGTCGCGGCGATCGATTGGTTGTACAAACGGCTTGCCCCGGGGGTGCTTGCAGTGCTCGACACCAGCACGGGTGCTGGACCCTCGTGTGATGTCGTATTGGGCGTCCCGGTTGCCTCGGAGCGACCTCTCCCAGCTTGCGAAAGCATCGGAGTCAAGGTCGTTCCCACCGGTATAGCTGGCTTACCCTTGGTACCCGCACCGGACACCGTCGTTGCAGGTGCCGTGGGCATGGCTCCAGCTGATGGGGGCACACCTCCAACGAGCGTAACGATCAAGGAGCCAGATCTCGTCGATTTGACATGGGCGGACTTTGCCGTTGTGGGCGGCTCGTCCTTAGGAGGTGTCTTGGCGGGGGTGAGCGTCGTCGTCACCGGAATGCCTCGCCCTGGTGTGTGCTGATTAGCGCCGTATTTTTGATGTTTTACCTGTGCCTGCACCTGTGCAAAGCTCGTCTCCGCGAAGTTGGAGGAGCCATTTGCCTGGGCGGCTCCCTTTGGCACACCCGGAGCAGCCTTGGGGGTGCTCACTGGAATCGCCTCAAGAAGCGGGGTACTAGCTGACTTAGCTACTGGTGACATTTTGACCTCCCATGAGTCCCATAACTTCGGTAACGTAATTCTCGGTTTGGGCATACGGCGGTATCCCTCCGTACTGCTCGACGGCTCCATCGCCGGCGTTATAGGCCGCAAGCGCAAGTGGTACGGATCCGAACTTGGCGAGTTTTTGCGCCAGCAGTTCGGCCGCCCCATAGATCGCTTGCGTTGGATCCATCGGATTCACCCCAAGCGATGCCGCCGTTTGCGGCATGATTTGCATGATCCCCTCGGCGCCGGCCGATGAGACCGCGGATGGATTCATCCCCGACTCCGCCGTAGCCACCGAGGTGAGCAGGTTGGCCGGGAGATTGTAGGCCTGACTCGCCGCGGCGAAGACAGGTGCAAGATCACTTGGTGCGCCATTCGACCCAATCCCAGCTGGCGTGACACTCGCCTGGGGTGCGACGCTACGGATCTCGGTAGGAGATCCAACCGGTTGGATCTGCACCGTCTGACCGGTCTCGGGTGCGTCGACCATGTACCCGTTGCCAAGATAGATGCCAACGTGGTAGGCAGGATTGCCATAGAAGACCAGATCCCCAGGTTGTGCATCCTGAATGGATGCAACCTGAGTCCCGACCTGCTCCTGTTGATCAGCGACTCTCGGCAGATCGATACCCGCCTGACCATAAGCCCACTGAACAAGCCCGGAGCAATCAAAGCCTGTTGAGGGTGACGAACCACCCCAGACATAGGGCACACCGATCTGACTCAAGGCATCCGCTACCGCCTGTGTCACCGGCGAGGCGGTCGAGGTCGTCGAGCTCACCGCGCTCTGACCGATCGCAGCCGAGGCGGTCAGCGATGGTGCGCTCGTTGATGGAGCGGCGATGAGGCCAGCGCTCGTGAGTCCAGTCGTAGACCCGAACGTGGATGCCCCTAGCGCGTCCGATATGGACCCACCGGTGACGGTACTCGAACCATTCGTGCTCGTCGTAGCAGCACTCGTCGAGGTCGTCGACGACGGGTCAAGGATCGATCCGATAGTCGATTGCACCTGATTGAGCGTCGCGAGGAACTCACTTGGGCCACTCGCCGTCGTGGCTTGGCTCGCGAGCTGGCTGAAGGCGTTGGAGAGATCGGTGAGTGCCGGAAGGGTCGATGGGATCGCATTCATAGGTGACTCCTCTCCTGACTGTCTTGTTGGGTGCCGTCTTGACGGATCCTGTCTTGACGGTTATAGATCTGGCGGGCAACGAAGAAGTCCAGGACCTCGGAGAGTTGGCGCCGATCCTCCATGCGAGCGAGTTCTCCATTAGTCGCGATTCGTAAATCCTCGAGCGTGCGACGGCGCGCGTCAAGCGAGATCAGCGCGCGTTCCTTGGTGCTTATCGTCTGGGCGGCCGCCAAGGCCGCTTGACCATGCTCCTGGGCCATCATCAGATGCTCAGGACCGAGATCGGCCAGATCACCACGGGCTTCAACCACCGACAGGTGATCATCCATCTCACGAAGTTCGTCGGCGCGAAGCTCAACCGCTCGGCGTAGCTCAAGGAGATGTTCCCAGCGTTCAATCTCGCCCATGCGAAGCAACAGCGTGAGTGCGCGGCGGCGTCCAACGAGGTTCATGACGACACCCCAAGGGTTTGGGCGAGTCTCGCCCACGTGGTTGTGGCCGGAGTGAGCTCCATCAGGTCCTGGGCGAACAGCCGTGTCAGGTTTGGCACTACTGCGAGCGCTCGGTCCACATCGACATTTGATCCAGCGACATAAGCACCTAGGTCAATCAGATCGCGAACCTGGTCGAGCTCGGCGTAGAGGCGTCGCGCCTCATGGGCAAGTGCTCGCTTGGGTTCATCCAAGATCGCGGTCTCGAGGCGTGAGATCGACTCAAGCACCGATACTGCAGGATAGAGCCCTCGCTGGGCCTGTGAGCGGCTCAAGACGATGTGGCCGTCGAGGACCGAGCGTGCCGAGTCGGCAATCGGATCATTGAGATCGTCGCCATCGACAAGGACCGAGTAGATCCCGGTGATGCTGCCCGTACTCGAGGTTCCCGCCCGCTCTAAGAGGCGAGCCATCAGGGCAAACACCGACGGTGGATACCCACGCACGCTGGGCGGTTCGCCAGCTGAGAGACCAATCTCGCGTTGGGCGAGACCGAGGCGGGTCAACGAGTCCATGACCAATAGCACCCGTTTGCCCTGGTCGCGGAACCACTCGGCGACACGAGTTGCCGCCAGGGCGGCACGGACCCTCAGCAATGGAGGGGCATCGGAGGTCGCGACGACGATGGCCGCCCTGGCGAGCCCTTCAGGGCCGAGATCGTGTTCAAGGAACTCCTTCACCTCTCGACCGCGTTCGCCAACAAGAGCCAGCACGATGACATCGACGTCGGCGCCTCGAATCATCATCGAGAGCAGCGAGGACTTCCCTACCCCAGCACCGGCAAAGACGCCGAGTCGTTGACCGATACCACAGGGCACCAGCGAGTCAACCACCCGAATACCCAACGAAAGCTGCTCGTCAATCAGGCTGCGATCCATCGGCGATGGAGCACGACCCTCGATAACGACGAGATCCTCAGGTGAAAGTGGCCCAAGCTGATCGATTGGTCGGCCTTCGGAATCGAGCACCCTGCCAAGCAGGGAGGGACCAACCGGAAACAGTGGCGGCCGCTTGAGCGACCAGGCGGCATTGCCGTAGCGAACCCCGGTCATCTCCTTGAAGGGCATGCAGATCAGACGCTGGTTATCGAGGCCAACCACCTCGGCGATCAGGGTCTTGGATCCGCCGAGATCCACGACGACGGCATCGCCGATACCAGCCTCGACCCCCTCGACCTCCAAGTGCATGCCGACGAGACGACAAACTCGTCCTCGCGGGGTGGGTTCAACGACGGAGAGGAGACGCTCGCGCATTATGTCAGGAATCATGTTGCCAGCTCCCCAACTCGTTGATCACGCGCTCAAAGGCGGTCGAAAGGCGGGCGTCAAAGACACGCGCCCCGGCCTCCACCACCAGATCATGAGGCCCGAACCCTTCCCCGACGACCGCCACCGCCTCAAGTCCCTGTTCGAGGAGTTTTGGCATCAGCGTCTGGTTCACAGCGTCCAGGTTGTCGCTAGCGACACGAACCAAAAAGGTCTCCTGGGTCGCCGCGGTCTCAGCGGTCTCCTCGACGATTTGGCGGATCCGCTCGATGGGTTGGGCAATATCAGTGCGAAGAATTCGCTCAGCCAACTCGATTCCAAAGCGTACGGTATCAGCAAGCTCCATGGCGAACTGCTGGCTTCTTGCCTGGTGGAGGCCACGGATGGCGCTATCGATCAACTCGTTGTTAGACCGAGAGCGCGCTATCTCCTCCTTCATCTCCCGATCGAGCATGGCTCTGGCGTGTTCGATTCCCTCATTGAAGGCCTCGCTTCTGACGGCTTCGAGCTCTTCGCGCCATTGAGTCGCCGAACGTGCGGGTGCGGAGGAGGCGTGCCCGATATCCTCGAGGACGCTGTTGACGGAGGGAAGGTCCAGACGAATGACCGCAGCTGGGTTGGATCGAGCCTCCATCAGTTGACCAACTCCTCGTCGGATCGTGCGATCATGATCTCACCGGCGGCCTCGAGTTCGCGAACCGCGCGGACAACGCCCGCTTGCGCAGCCTCAACGGTAGAGAGACGCACAGGCCCGAGGATCTCAATCTCCTCTTCGAGGTCAAGCGCGGCACGCTCAGAGATGTTGTTCATCACCTTCGCGACCATCGAAGGGGCAACCCCCTTCAGGGCAACCGCTAGATCCTTCGGCGAGACCTGCCGCAGCACCCGTTGTAGCGTCCGATCATCAAGCCTTAGGACATCTTCAAAGACAAACATCTGCTCGCGAATTCGGTCGGCAAGCTCAGGATCGACGGCATCGAGGTCGGATAAGATGCGGCGCTCGGTGGTCTGATCGATGTTGTTGAGGATCTCGACCACCGAACTCAAGCCACTGTGCATGGCCACTGGACCCGTCTTCGTCAATCCAGCGAGTTTTCGCTGAAGCACCACAGCGGTTTGCTCGACGATGACCGGATCGACACGGCTCAACAATGCAATCCGTCGAGTGATGTCGGCACGGACCTCGTCTGGCATGGCCGCCATCACCTCGGCCGCCATCGTGGAGTTGACGTGTGAGAGAATGAGAGCAACGGTTTGTGGGTGCTCCTCCTGCAAAAAGGAGGCCAATTGAAAGGATTCGACGTGCGAGAGGAACGAGAGTGGATTCTCGATTGAACGCCCCGAGAACTGAGCGAGGACCTCATCGGCCTCGCTCTTACCTAAACGCGCAGATAGAATTTCTCGAGCTGCGTCCATGCCACCTTGACCGACGGTCTTGACCGCGATCACTGACTCGACAAACTCCTCCATCAACTCTGCGATCGTCTCCTTGTCCAGATTCGGGAGTTTGGCGATCTCGAGTGTGAGCGCCACCGCCTCGGTCTCGCTCATGGAACGCAGGACCCGAGCTGCCAGCTCAGTCCCAAGCTGCACCAAAACGGCAGCGGACTTCTGTATGCCGGTGAGGTCCTTCGCTGTCGTCACTTGTTGCCTCGGGATCCCATCCAGATGCGCAGGAGCTTGGCGACATCGTCTGGTTGCTTATCGATGTAATCGAGCACATCGTCAGCGACGATCGGCTGGGCCGTCGGCATCGAGAGTGCAGGCATCAACTGGGTGGCATCACCCGGTCCCAACGCCATGGTCGGCGCCATCTCTCCCGCATCGAGGAAGAGTGGTTCGACCTCCGTTCGCGCGGAGGATCGGGCCATCAACAGGATGGCACCAATCACCCCTAGCACGAGCAAGAGAATCTTGCCCAGCGAGAAGATGGAGCCAAGTGGGTTTGATGCGGCTGGTGCAGTGGTTGTCTGGGTGGCAAAGGGCAAGGCGACCACACTCAAGGTGTCCCCTCTCTTTGGCACAACACCAGCTGCAGCTGCGACCATACTCTTGATCTTGGCGAGCGAGTACCCACCTTTGAGTTTCGAGTTGACCGCCACCGCGATCGAGAGGCGTTGCACCTGACCCGGTGCCTGCACCGTCGTCTGGTCAACCTGTCCCACGGCGTAGCTGTTGTTGGTTGAGTTTTGTTTATAGTTGCTGTTGGTGCCGTTACCCGCCACCGGAGTGACCGCACCGAGCGTGCCACCGGCCACCGTCCCCGCTCCGGTGAAGGTCTGGTTCTGGGTGCTGGACTGCGTGAGCGCTGATTGCGCCTTGCCCTTCACCGTCGGAATCTGTTGGGACTTGGTGGTGACCTGGTTCTCGTTTAAGGTAGCTGCCACGCGCACGTTGGCCTGATTGGGCCCGAGGACCGAGTCGAGCATCGACTGCAGTGAGGCCTCCATCGTGTTATCAAAAGCCTGGGCCACCGAATTCGTCCCGGTGCCGGTCACCCCTTGTCCGGGGGCGGCCAACACATCACCGTTTTGGTCGACCACCGTCACGCCGTTGGCATTCATGTTGGGGATCGCGGAGGCAACCAAGTGCACGATGGCCTGTACCTGGGTCGACGAGAGCGTCACACCGTTGTCAAGCGTCACGATCACCGATGCCGTCGGTGTCTGATTGCCGCCGACCGCAAAGACATCCGTTGGGGGCAACGCCAGGTTGACTTGTGCGGTCTGCACACCGTTGATCGCCTCAATGGTCTGCTCAAGCTGGCCTTGCAGTGCCGCCTGGTAGTCGGCCTGCTGGGTGATCTGGGAGGTGGTAATCCCGACGCTTGACAGCAACGACAGACCCACCGTCGAGTTCGCCGGTAGACCCGCCTGAGCCATCGCGATGCGCTCTTGATCGACCATATTTTGGGGCACCTCGATCACCGAGCCCGAATCTGCAAGCTGGTACGGCACACCAGCGCTCGTCAACTTCGCGGTGATCGAACCTGCGTCCGAGGCCGACAGGTTTGTGAACAACACCCCATAGGTCGGCTTTGAGGTCATTGACGAGACCACAAAGACGATCGCCACCACAATCGCAAGGCCAACCAGAACGACCGCCTTTTGACCCGTCGTGAAGCCGTCAGCAAAACGCTTCAGGCTCTTGGTGACGTTAGACAAGGTATCCGTCGATGCCATTACAACTCCCTACCCATACTTGATTGGTTACGTGAACGCATAGATGGCGACGGTTTAAAACTGCGTCGACATGACTTGGTTGATGGCGCTCACAGCCCCATTACGTAGTGCCACGACAAGCTGAGTCGCAAGCAACGACTCATTGGAGGCAACCATGGCATCGCTCAGGTTCGCCTGTCCGGTCGCCACCTGTTGCGCTTGGGTGGCCGCAGTTGCCTGCGTGCCCTGCAGCGAGTCGATGGCGTTACCAAGGATCTGGCCAAATGAGCTTGTACCGGTTGCTCCACTTGGCGCACTCGAGCCGATTGGGGGCAGGTTGGCACCAAGGCTTGAGGTGATCGCACCGATTGCGGGGACCATCAGTTCACGATCCCTAAGACGGAAAGATAGGCAGCCTTTGCCTGGCTGATGACCGAGGCATTTGCCTCGTAGCTGTACTGTGCCGTCACCAGATTGCCAAGCTCAGTACCGAGATTGATGCCTGGTTCCTTCACCATACCTTGCTTGTTCGCAAAGGTCGAGTTCGGATCATACTTGAGTTCGCCATTGGGCTTCGGTGTAACGATCGAGCTCACCTGCACACCATCTCCCAATGCATAGTTGGTAAAGTTCGGGATACCCGAGGAGTTCACCGATGGCTTTGGCGCGACAAACACCTCTTGCTCCTGATACTGAGGCTGGTTTACACCTGCAATGTCATTGGCATTTGCGATGTTAGAGCCAATCGTATCGAGCCATGTTTGCTCGGCATTGACACCTGTTCCTGCAATGTTGATAGCACCAAACAGTGACATTAGAACTGGCCTCCCATCGAACCTGAGAGAATCTGGAATTGGGTCGTCAACTGATCCGAAACCGCCTGATAGGCAAGCGCATTGTTTTGCAGTCGTACCAGCTGATTTCCGAGCGAAACGTTATTGCCATCCAATGACTCAGGGTTCGTTGATGGGCTCAACGTTACCGAAGCCGTACCGCCATTGGCGAGCGCATTGGACAGTGATGTCTGAAACGAGACATTCGACGCTTGAAATCCTGGTGTATTGACATTGGCCAGGTTGTTAGCGATCGCGTGCTGCTGGGACGTCAACCCATCGAGCGCAAACTGGAGAGCTTGAATCGAGGTAGAACCCACGGTACCGCCCTTTCAAGTAGGGCTATCCATAGCCTACTTCCGAGCGATCCGTGCTCGCAAGGTTAGCTTCGGTTACGCTGATTGTGGACTTAAATAACTTCTCACAATTCTCACCGCTTTGGGCGAAGTGAGCCCCAGAGTCCGCCCTTGAACGATTGCCACCACGCGATCAAATCCCAGCATCCAACGAATCGACCCTTTCGAACGTTGCACGATCAGCTATCATATACCGACAGCGACATTGGATGTGGTGGTGATAACTGGCCAAAGCATGCCTAAGCGAAGACATAGGCCATCACGACGATCGACCCAGCGTTTGATCGACCGTCATTAATTTTCCTGGTACCATGCTCGATGTACTAGATTTACTAGGACCTGGTACCACCACAACGCCAGTCAACACATCCAAACCACTGGTTCGATCCAAGATGCATCATCATTTGGCGCTGGGAGTTGACGGGTCATTACACGGCATTGGGCAATCTCATCAGTACCGAGCGACACGTGAGGTGATGTGTATCGGCGGGCATCACCTAGGGTGCTATGCGAGAACATCAATAAGGACGATTCGACTCGGATCTTTCATGCGCGAGTAACGCAACACGGTAGAGAATGCGGTCATCCGAGCACGGAGTTCGTCACTCAGTGCTTCAGTACGCACAACGAGTGCCTCCGAGCGAGCTTTGAGGTCCCGAGGAAGACGTGAGCTCGGCTGTGGATGGGCAAATGCCAACACCACCACGCGGCCACCATGAAGGGAGTCCTCGACTGCGTCGAGGTGCCGCTCATAGGCGTCCAAATATGCGATCCATTCATCCATTAACGCCGACCAATACCGCAGCCTGTCGCCAAGCATCCAACAAGGGACGCAGCACCTCTTCTGCCTCCATCAAGAGTTCGGGGTTCTTGGCCAGATTTGATCTCACCAATCGATCCAGCGCGTACTCGTAGAGGCGATAGACATCGCGAGCGCCCTCCCATACGTCGAGCGCCAGACTATCGCGAAGCAACGCCACGATCGTTTGCGCGTTTTTTAGCCCACAGTGGATCTCGTAGAGATCGTGCGTCTGATAGGCACGGTCAGCTCGAAGCAGCGCGCTCTCGAGAAGGTCGATGATCATCACGAGACGCGATGATGGTGATGCCGTCTCTACCGCGTGTTCCGCGTAGCTTCGCTTTCCAGAGTGAACCACCTCAGATCCTTTCTACCGACGCTAGGCGATCGCGATCGCACGGTCGTTTTTGTAGGGCAACGATCTTGATTGATCAACAAGCTCGGTTCCGTTCCCATAGTGTCGAACCGTAACGCCAGCATCTTGAGTTCTGTCGTGATGTTTTACCCCGCCACACCGACGTCTCTGACGCCTCGTCCAATCGCTCACATTGCCAACGCTCGGCGAGGCCAAGACGGGTGGTGAGCATCGCCGGTTCAGAAGTTCCAGTTGAGAATCTACAAACCAGGAACACCACCTGACAGACACGCACCCCTGGACCAAGGTCCCCGCAATCGCCGCTGCTCAAGCAGCCACAGAGACCAGAGACCCTCACAGGAATCCCCGATGACCCATCACAGGAGTACCTGACGTAAGCGGTCAAATGCGCGAAACCGTTGCACCATCAGAACGTTGTGAAGACACCGCTCCACCCCCCACCGAAGGGCAGCAGCTCGTCGATATTCACACGAGCAAGACCCAAGCGGCCAACGTCGCTCAATGTGTAGTCAGGTGGGAACGCCGTCTCCTCTCACCAGGCCCAATCGCTGCACGCCCTTGACCTGCCAAGCGAGCGGCGTGGCGGTATCATTGATCACAAAATCGCATCCCGTCTGATGGGCCTATCAAGCCAGCCAAGCAACGCGGACACCGTCGATCAACACTCGCGAAATGACGCGCAACCATTCCGCGCCTGGTCAACCACGATGCGATTCGTGTGCAGGGTTGTCATGTAGGCCACACCTCGGCAACCTCCCGCCAAATACCACGGATGCTTCATCAGCCGAGCAGCAGCATCGACACGGCATCGACATGTCCGTTGCTACCATCAGCCTAACAAGAGCTCGAGGATCTGGACTGCGTTGAGTGCGGCGCCCTTTCGAAGGTTATCCCCGGCAACAAAAAACGCAATTCCCTTCGGAGACGACCGATCGAGTCGGATCCGACCGACGAGCACTGGATCGACTCCCGCGCTTGCCAACGGGGTCGGAAGGTCCACGACCCGGCACTCGGGCTGATGTTCGAGCGCATCCACAAGCGCCTGGACCTCTGGCTGACCGTGGCACTCGGCGACGATCGCGATACTGTGCCCCGTGAAGACTGGCACCCGAACACAGGTGGCATGCACCTTCAGGTCAGCCAGCCCCAGGATCTTACGAGACTCGTTGATGAATTTCTCCTCCTCAGACGTGTCACCACCGTGGAGTTCACCGGCAAGTGGGATCACGTTACCGGCTAGGACGGCGGGAAACTTCTGTGGCGGGCCAAAGGTCACCGAGGCACCGTCGAAGGTGAGCTTGACAAGGTCTGGGCGCTGCAGCTGCTCATCGAGTTCAGCTACCCCGGCTTTACCGGCTCCCGACGCCGCCTGATAGGTCGAGGCGATGACCCGTTCAAGTCCAAAGAGGCGGTCGATCACAGCGAGCGGGGGCATCGCGATCATTGTGGTGCAGTTGGGGTTTGCGATGATTCCGAGCGGTCGATTCATGGCATCACCGGGATTAACCTCGGGCACCACAAGAGGTACCTCTGGATCCATTCGATACGCTGATGAGTTGTCGATCACGACAGCACCAGCCGAAGCAAACCGAGGAGCATGGCGCTGTGACGCCGTCGCGCCAATGGAGAAGAGGGCGTGATCGACGCCGGCGAGGTCGGCGGTTTCGACATCCTCCACCACAACAGAATGTTGACCACACAGTATCGTTGACCCTGCAGACCGAGACGAAGCAAAGAGCCGCAGATGATCAAAGGGGATGTTACGTTCCTCAAGAATCCGCAGCATGACCGTCCCAACCTGGCCAGTCGCACCGACGACCGCGAGGGTTCCTGCGCTTCTCATAGCCTGAACGCCTCGTGCAAGGCCTGCACCGCGGTCTCAAGATGGTCGGAGCGAATGACGCAGGAGATACGAATCGCCGAGGTCGAGATCATCTCGATGTTGATACCCTTGTTGGCCAATGTCTCGAACATCGTCGCCGTCACGCCAGGATTTGACTTCATGCCAGCACCCACCAGCGATACCCGGCCGATAGCGGCATCGACGATGACCTCACCAGCGTGAACCTGCTTCGCGACCTCCTCGGTGACCCTTTGTGCCAGTTCGAGGTCGACCTTGGGAGCGGTAAAGGAGATATCGGTGTGACCAGCGATCGACGTGTTCTGCACGATCATATCGACATTGATGCCCGCATCTGCGATGACCCGAAAAATTTGAGCGGCCACCCCCGGCTGGTCCGGTACCCGCAAGAGCGTCAGCTTGACCTCAGAGGCATCATGAGAGATCGCACTGACCACTGCCTGTTCCATCGTCTTCTCCTCTTCCACAACCCAGGTCCCTGGCTCCCAGGTAAAACTAGAGCGCACGTGCAGGTTCACTCCATAATTTCGCGCAAATTCCACCGAGCGAAGAGCAAGAACTCGCCCGCCAGAGGCCGAAAGCTCCAACATCTCTTCAAACGAGATCCGCGGTATCTTGCGGGCGCTCGGCACAACCCTCGGATCCGCCGTAAAGACCCCGGACACATCGGTGTAGATCTCACAGACATTGGCACCCAGGCTCGCGGCAATCGCCACAGCGGTCGTATCAGACCCCCCACGCCCGAGCGTCGTGACATTGCGCTCGGTCGAAACCCCTTGAAACCCGGCGATGACCGGCACCACTCCGGCGCCAAGCGAGGCTCTGATTCGGTCGGGTTTGATCTCGACAATCTTTGCCTTGGTGTGATCGGTATCGGTGATGATGCCGGCTTGTGACCCCGTGAAGGATTCCGCTAAGACTCCCAGTTCAGCAAGCGCCATGCAGAGCAGTGACACCGAGATCCGCTCCCCTGCGGTCAGGAGCATATCCATCTCCCTAGGAGGGATGGTGGCGCTGACATCGCCGGCGAGCCGAATTAGGTCATCGGTCGTCTTGCCCATGGCTGATACCACCACCACGACATCATCACCTCGACGCCTCGAGCGTGCAACGTAGTCAGCCACCGTCCGGATACGATCCGCATCAGCTACGGAGGTGCCACCATACTTTTGAATTATGAGAGCCACGCAAACAATCTACCAGGCCGATCCTCGCGGACCAAGAGGTGAATGGGCGTTCGTGCTACTAAAGTGTTGACGTGCCAAGCGAAAAGCGGGCTCGAATTCGAGCAAACCAACAGAAACTGAAAGAAGCCGAACAGGCGCGTGCCAAGCGTCGCAAGACGCTGCGCAATGGCGCCATCGTCGTCGTGGCTGCGATCGTAATTTTCGTCGGTATTTATCTTCTCACCAAACCGACCCCTAAGAAGACCGTGGCCGACCACAAGACGACCACCGCCAAGACGACTAGCTACCTGCTCCCCAACGGTTGTCCTAATCCAAACGCTACCATTCCGCGCAAGACCCATTTTAAGAAATATCCGCCAGAGTGTCTTAATCCGAAGGATCACTACCTCGCCGTGGTCAATACCACTGCCGGGACCTTCGACATCAAACTTGAGCCAAATCTTGGACCAAAATCAGCAAACAATTTCTACGTTCTGTCGCTCTATCACTTCTTCAACGGAACGACTTTCTTTCGCGTCATCCCAGGCTTTGTCATCCAGGGAGGGAGTCCGACCAACAACGACTTCGGAACACCGGGGTACAGCTTTGGCGATAAGAACCCCCCTGCCGGTTCGTACCACATCGGCACCGTGGCAATGGCCAACAGCGGCTCACCAAACAGCAATGGGAGTCAATTCTTTGTTGTCTCAGGCACAGCCGGCGAAAAGGAGTTAAGCGACACTTATAGCGTCTTCGGTCAGGTGACCAAAGGCCTCTCGGTCATCGCAAAGATCAATGCCGGCGGCAGCACCGCCAACAACGGTATCCCCCCAAAGACCACCTATAAGATCAACACCGTCACGATCCAGGTGACCAAGTAAGGTCCTGGGTCCGCCAGCGCTCCTGATCGAACGCTGGTAAAAAGAGACGCCGACAACGGAAGGAAGAACAGCATGCTCGGACGGAAGAAAGAGAATTACCCTTGCCCCGAGCCGGATGGCTCCAGCCCTCAGGTGACGAAGTTCGATGCCAGTCCATCATACTGTCTGGACGATGGCGCCTCCTATGAGGCAACTATGGAGACCAGCCATGGCACGATGCGCTTTGAGCTCCTTGTCAACCGTGCACCGATCACCGTCAACAGCTTCGTCTTCCTCGCTCGCTATCATTACTTTGACGGGATTGACTTTCACCGGATCATTCCAGGCTTTGTCGTCCAAGGGGGGGACCCAACTGGATCAGGGGCAGGAGGGCCTGGTTATCAGTTTCGCGATGAACTGCCCAACCCTGGCGAGTACCAGCGGGGAAGTCTTGCTATGGCAAACGCTGGCCCAAACACCAACGGGAGTCAGTTCTTCATTATTTCAGGACCGAGCGGTGTCTCCTTACCACCCCTCTACAGCCTGTTTGGCCAGTTGATCGAGGGGGACGAGGTCCTCACTGCACTGGATGCGGCTGGCTCACAGGGCGGCAAACCGAAGGAGCAATGCACCATCTCTTCGGTCACCATCCACAGTCTCTAAGGACCTGCGTCCTATCCCACCTACATTGTGGCAACACTCAGTACGATTTTGGATCTCGATAAGGTTTAGACCGTGCAAATCCTTGGTGAGAGGCACATCTACCAGGCGGCGGACCTCACCGTGCCTGCAGCACGTGGTCCACACGATTGGGAGCCATGTCGGCAACTATGCCGAATGGGCAGAGCTCGAGGCTGCTGCTTGAAGGCTTGGCCAACAGGCTAGGATTCCAGGCAAGACCAGTTAAGAGGTCTTGTTACGCCGGGCTATCTCAGGACCGGCTTGCACCCGTTGGCCACGATGTGTGCTGTCGCATCGCAGACACGGGATGGATGTGAAGGTCACGAGCGCTCCGGCGGCGGACTTGGCAAAGGTTATTGCCCCTGGTGCCAATATCTGGAGTACCTACCTGGACAAGGGCATAGTTTCGGACTATGCCAAGTATTCAAGTGCTATCGATATTCAGGCGCAAGGGTTGGAGAGTCGACCCAGCATCTATAAGGCGTTTGTTGATAGGGCAGCCGCATTAGCTCGCCACGCCAACCCCAAGATCGTCATCTATGCAGGGATCTCAACCAATCCGAGTGGACAGCAGGTGAGTGCTTCGACAATTGTGAGCGACATCGAGGCGACCCGGGATGTAGTCTCGGGTTATTGGTTCAACGTCCCGTCAGGGGGCGCAGCGTGTCCGCGATGCGGTGTTGGGGAGCCGACGGTGGCGGTGGCCGTCGTGCGTGACCTCAGTGCTCACTGATAGTAGAGCGCAACCGGCCTATGGCCTCATGATGCGACATGCGCCCAGTCCCCAAGGGCATATTCTTCTCGAAATGGCGCGTTTGGACGGTCGAGAGCGAGCGGTAACGTGTCCTGGTATTCCTCAAACGTCCAATCACTCTTGCGCAGTAACGTAACTTCCAACACGTCGTAGCCTATTACGCTACCAGCAATGGCTCGGGAGGCCCAGTTATTGGCATGAACGTGTACGACCTGATGGGTACGATAGAGCGAGTCCAACGAGGCAACCACCTTGGCTCGAAATTCACTTGCGGTAATAAATCGCAGCAGGTCATGGAGTTCGATGACGATCTGAGAGAACGGTGCCAGATCTCGGACAGTGAGCGTCGGAAGGATGTCCCACTCTCCACCCTCGATATCGATGTTGAGTAGGAGGTCGCTGCGATCCTGGTCTTGGTTAGCCGTTAGTGCATCGTATAGGCTCACAAACGTATCGTTCGTTGTCGCACCAAGACCCACACGTTTGAAAACCGTAGTGCCATTGACAGGTGGCGGTTGATCGATTGTGTGATCGAACTGATAGATCGTGTTCCCTCGACTCGCCATAGCCTGATCCCAGGTCACCTCCTGGCCAATGCCGAAGTTATACACAGTCGTGTCATCAAGTCCATGATCCACCATCACATAGCCACCGTCATTGTCACCGCCAACACGTACCCGTTTCGCCCCAACCGCAGTGGCTGGCTTGAGCCTGGCCTGAAGGTCGAGCAGCAACGTTGCATGTGTGGGACTGAAAAAGCGAGGCATCTGTTGGGCATGATCGAGCAGCATCGCCACCTTATGCTCCACGAGACCTTGCCGTTCGATAATTTGAGAAAGGATTGCTTGCAGTTGAGAATTGACTTCGTCCATTTTGGAATCTCCTTCGTTAGGTTTATAGGTCTTGGTTAACGGTGCAGCGATGCGAGATGGCACCGACTACTCCACGTGAGCCGCCCCTAGCGTAGCTTTGTAGTGCGACGCGGTATCGGGCATCGCGCCAGATGTCGATACGACCAGGTAGCAACGAAAGGAGTTGGTCGGACATGGCTTGGGCATTTGGGGGCAGTGCTTTGCCAAAGCGTGCCAACAGCTCATGAGCACCGTGAAAGTCCTGGTGCTGAACCATGAGCGCAGTCACAGCGTCTAGGTCGCTGAGGCTCCAAGTATCAAGAACACGAGCAAGACCCTCTTCAACTTGGGAGAAGTGGTCGTTCTCCACTCGTTCTGACGCAATCGCACTCTCAGCGTATTGAGCACTTTGATCCCACGAGAAGCGGCGACTTGTCTGGTATGCACGTTCGATACGAGCTTGTACATCAGCTTGTGTTGAGGGATCATCTGTCAGAACCATGCGAATCGCGCGAGTCAGATCATCTACCGACGCTTCCATCCAATGAAACTCGCCACCGATTGGACCAAGATCACCATCGGAGTCTCCATCCCCAATAGCATGAGTGGCCCGAATCATCAGCGCGTTCTGGTCGTTGGCATAATCGTCCGCTGCTCCACCTTGTGTCATCACCACAGCAGTACCAAGACTCATGGCTTCGAGTCCTCCCAAGTAGAACCCTTCCGCTCGATACGGGTGAACCAGGGCAACCGACTGCGCAATCAGCAGGTCGAGTTCCGCCCTACTCAAGCTGTCACGGCAAACCTCGGTAACAGCACGAACACGGGGAAATTTGTCGATCATCATATCGACTAGTGACTGGTTGCGATAAAACGAGTCGTTCCCTGACTCCTTGATGACCACATGGGTGTGTGCAAGCTCGCCGTCGCTGAGACCATCTACGGCCATCACGAACAGGTCAACCCCCTTTCGCCAGATACCACCACCAAGGAACAGCAGTTGACCCGGTGCTTTCTTGCCTTGACTCAGGCTACTTTGATGAACCCCTAAGGGAACAACTCTGATCTTTGCAGGATCAGCGCCCCCTTCAACCCAGCAGGACTTAACGAACTGGGTATAGGCCCACACCTGATCGACCTGATCGAGTTTGTCGATCCAGGCAAGAGGCACGCCACCAAACTCCCACGGTTGAATCACAATAAACTTCTGACACGCCGGGCGATCCCACTTGGGTGGCCAGAACTCACGGATGCAGACATCCCCAACCCCCACTGGTCTAAGAGGGAAGGGGGCAATGCCTAACTGGGTGCAGCTTGCAAGAAACCCATCCTCATCTTCGTCAAAGGATGTGAATGCCACCTGATGGCCTCGCGCTCGGAGTGCGTTCGCAAGGTTTAAGTTGACGATGCCGTAGCTGTTGTCGAAGCGAGTGTTTCCCTCAAAGACAATATCCACCATGCGCCCCTTCTTCATAGTGCCTTACCATCCATCGGATACCCTTTGATGACCTTGAGGTATCGGACTTCGTGTGCTCGCTCGCATCTTTTTGGATCACATACTTAAGTTTGCGGAAAATGCAGACGATGACTCCCAAGACGCCAGGCTGATACTGGTGTCCCGTAGGCAACTACGTGGGAATTCAAGGAGGATTCATGTCCCTATCTGTCAATACCAACATCTCTGCTATCGAGGCGTACAATAACTTGAACGCCACCAACAACGCGATGCAGACCTCGATCAATCAGCTGTCGTCGGGCCTCAAGATCCAGAACGCTTCACAAGGAGCGGCGGACTATGTGATCTCACAGGGCCTTCAGACCCAAGCCAACGGTCTCGGTGTTGCAATCAACAACGGTCAAGATGCAGTATCTGTGCTTCAGATCGCGACCGGTGCGATGAACCAGCAGATCTCAATTCTGCAAACCATGAACCAGCTTGCGACCCAAGCCGCTAACGGGGGCGCGAACAACAGCACTTCGGAAAACGCCGATCAGCAAGAGTTCACAGCCCTACAAAACCAGCTTGACCAGATCGCGAACTCGACTCAGTTTGGTAGCACCCAACTGCTAAACGGAACCTACACTGGCCAGTCGTTCCAGATCGGTGCTTATGCTTCCACAGTCGATCAAGTAGTCGTGAGCATTGGCAACCTTGGCTCTGCATCGTTGGGCGTTAGCACTTCAGATGCAAGTATCGGAACAGCGTCGGCAGCATTCTCGGCAATGTCGCTCGTCCAGGCCGCGATCACCCAGGTCGCATCCGCCGAAGCCGCCATTGGAGCGACACAGAACCAGATCCAGGACATCATCTCCAACGATACGGTTGCCCAGCAGAACGTGACGTCGGCAAACTCAACACTGGTCGATACCAACATGGCTAAGGCGATGACGAACTTCTCATCCCAACAGGTGTTGATGCAGGCCGGTGTCGCGATGTTGTCGCAGGCACAAGCGTTACCGCAGCTTATTCTCAAGCTTCTTCCGTAATTACCTTTTCCTTCCATTCATTCTCGCTCAAAGTGGGTCGTGGGTTCACCTGCGGCCCATTTTGGGTAATAGACCGGACAACTCAACGCAGGGGAACACACAAGACATCAAGGAGGTTGTATGTCTTCGATCTCACCAACCACAAGCACGTC
Source organism: Ferrimicrobium sp. (assembly GCA_022690815.1). Classification (NCBI taxonomy): domain Bacteria; kingdom Bacillati; phylum Actinomycetota; class Acidimicrobiia; order Acidimicrobiales; family Acidimicrobiaceae; genus Ferrimicrobium; species Ferrimicrobium sp. Next base: position 36,284 of record JALCZJ010000002.1, on the reverse strand, counting down.
CACGACCACAGGGACGAGTTCTACCACCTCGTCAGGCTCGACCACTTCATCGGATACCACAAGCCCATTTGCTCCCGCGATTCAGTTCAATGGTGTGATCTCGGGACTCGATACCAGTTCCATCATCAACGCACTCATGCAAGCTTATGAACAGCCCCAGGTAGACATCCAGAACCAGATCAACTCGCTCAATACCAATCTCAATGACTATCAACAGCTCTCGTCGGACTTTCTCAATCTCCAAACCGCAGCCAACAACTTGAACGTACCCTCTGATTGGCAAGTGACCTCGGCCACTACCTCAGATCCCAGTGTGGCGACCGCTACCACCACATCGGGGGCAACGCCGTCAACGATCAGCTTCAACGTCGATCAACTGGCCCAAGGCAACGTTCTCGCCGGAGCTAACACGCTTGGCTCGCTTTCCTCCACTGTCGCCTCCGGCAACTTCCTGCTCTCATCGAGTGCCTCAGGTTTTGGTGTCAGTTCCCTCGCTGGCAGTGGCCTCGCCGTTGGCAACCACTCCTTTGCCGTCACCCAAGCCCTTACGGGGGGCACGGCAACTGGCTCATCCGCGCTGGCGAGTTCGATCACCATCGGCTCGTCCAATGACACGATCGATGCCACCGTTAACGGGACCGCCGAGAGCTTTACGATTGCCAGTGGCACCTACACGCCCTCCCAACTTGCCCAAGCTGTCAGCACCGCAACGAGTACTTCCGGTACTCCCTTGCTCAATGCACAGGTCAACACACGCGGACAACTTGAAGTTGGCACGTCACTGTTGGGCAGTTCCGCCTCGCTCCAAATCACCGGAGGCTCAGCCCTATCCTCACTGGGTCTTAGCACACAGTCAACGGCATCGGTTGGGACCGCAGGGTCAATTACCCTCGACGGTACCGCGACAGCGATCAACAACGTCCAGGCAGGTTCTACCACCACCCTCACCGATGGTACCGGTGGAACCGTCACAATGGGTATCGGCACCTTTGGGCTTGACAAGGGCAGCTTTAGTGCCTCAGAGATCTCGGCTGGTAGCGGAAGTTTGAGTTCGGTGGTCTCAAACATCAACGCAGCCAACGCCGGTGTTACCGCGTCGGCAGTGCAGGTTGGTACCAATGCCTACATCCTCCAACTTTCGTCCAACTCGACTGGAACCGACGGCAACATCACCGTCGAGGCATCGCCGTTCTCGGCATCGGTGGGGAGCTTTAACACGGTAACCGAAGGCCAGAATGCTCTGATCAGCGTCGGTGGCTCAGGAGGCTACGAACTTTCCTCACAGACCAACACCGTTTCTGGAGTACTGCCGGGCGTCGATATTAACCTTGTATCCGCGCAAGCCCCTGGGTCATCTCCTATCACGCTCTCGGTCACACCCGACGGGACGAAAATGGCGACCCAAGTCCAAGCGCTCGTCACTGCGGCCAACACCGCTCTCTCTGACATCAACACATATGCGGGGTACAATGCCGCCACCGGTAAGGGTGGACCGCTGATGGGCAACGCGGATCTCAATGCGCTCACATCTCAGATACTGGGTGTGATTGCCAATGCAGTAGGGGCTAATGGCACAACCGCAGCCAATGCCGGTATCACACTCAACAAGAACGGCTCCATCGACTTCAACGCAACTACCTTTGCCAACGCCTATGATGCGAATCCATCCCAGGTCGCATCGATCTTCACCCAGGGGGGCACGTTAAATGCTAGCTCAAATGCCTATTCTGGATCGGTGTCGTTCAGCTACGCGAGCAACGCCACCCAACCTGGCAGCTACGCTGTTGTCGTGTCGCATTCGGCCACCCAAGCCGTAGACACCGGTAGCGTCGTTGCTGGTGGCGCGATCACAAGCGCCGAGACACTTTCCTTCACCTCTGGTGGAATAACTGCAACTTATGCCGCTAGCGCGGGCGAGTCGCTTGCAAATATCGCAGCCGGTATCAACGCCTCGTTTGCTTCGGCGGGTCTCGGGCTCGCAGCTACGGTCAACACGACCTCATCGGGGTCCCAACTCGTGGTCTCGTCCGAGAATTATGGTTCAGCCCAGAGCTTCACAGTTGCGACAAGTGGTACGACCGGACAACTGGGCCTTACTGCGAACGGTACCACTTACACCGGAACCGATGTCGCCGGAACCATCGATGGTGTTGCCGCCACCGGAAGTGGACAGTTCCTCACGGCCCCACTCGATAACCCAACGTTGGCGGGACTCTCACTCCAGATCACTGCCACAGGCATCACCAGTGCGACCAATCTTGGCAACTTTAACTACACGGCAGGTATCGCAGGTGGGATGGGCATCACCGGTTACGGGGCGTCTGACCCAGTGACTGGCTCGCTTTCTAGCACAATATCGAGCATCAACCAGCAGATCTCAAGCCTGCAACAACAATACAACAGCTATACGCCGATGATCCAGAATGAGCAGCAGATGCTTCAACAGGAGTTCGACAACATGGAGGCCCAGTTGGGCACGTTGAAGAATCAAGGCAGCTATCTATCGGGTGAGATTGCCCAACTCTCGACCGGCGGGTAAGGTCGATACTTGACCGTTCAGTACGATCACGACGGTGCAACGATGCCTACCGATCGACGATCCTGAGCGAGTCGCTTTTGGCGATGTGATTGCAACCGCTCGTGTGATCGACTCTACCCACCCGTAGAGACAAGACCCTGTTCTGCCAAGGCTGCATCCCAATAGTCCTGGCGCTCGCGTTGCAGGTGACGAGCGACTAACGATCCCGCAGCTAGAATCGTTCGGTCATCAGGATCTATGGCGTGCATTTGAGTCAAGGCCCTATCAGCAATCTCAGGATCGATCTGGAGCAGTTGGGCGAGGATGAGAGGCTTCTTGTCATCGAGTAGCGCGTCAACTAACTCTGTGACTGGCACATCACCGGCTTCCATAAAGCCCAGAAGTTCGCCAAAATGCATGTCCATGACGCCGCGCGAAATACCTTCGATCACCACTCGCGCAGCATCTGCTGGGCGTTCTAACTTCACAAGTGCTCTCGCCTTCATTGCGATGAGTCCATCAGGCTGCACGGTGAGTCCATCGCGATCTGCCACCACGCGAGTGACCTGACTGGCATACTCGATAGCATCTGCGAAGTCACCTTGATCGTAAGCGATCATCGCCCGATCATTCGCAGCGAACTCTGGGGCAAAGCCCAGGGACTCGTATCGGTCGATGACATCAAGTGCTTCGTCGTATCGCTTGACAACCCGCAGCCAAGTACCTAATGCCAGTGTTGCAATGCGCTCCATAGCAGGGGAATCCCCGGTTAAGACTTTGGTTTGAACCAACTCAATAGCCTCTTCGTATCGCGATGCCATAGTTAGTGATCGTGCTTCATGCAACGCCACCTCTTCGGGTGATGCCGCAGAGTCGTTGTGCTCAGCAATGCGGATGTTGCGCTCGGCCTTGTTCCTCGCAACCATCGTGGTATCGAGATAGCCGAGATGTTCAAGGTGGAACTCCACAGATTGTGCTGCATAACATGTTCGCCGACTGTCACGGTACCACACGGTCTCATGAAGCGCTCCCCTCCAATAGCAATCCTTACGGCGAAACAGGCGATTCGCGTAGTGCTGAGTGGAAGTCAGCCCCGCACCAGTCACGTTTTGGATACGGACGGAGTAGGACTCAAAGGGTGCGAAAGGGTCTTCAAGGCGCACCTTCAAGGCGTTGATATCTCCACGCACACGCTCATCGGCGTCGATCCAGAGCACCCAAAGTCCGTGAGCGTAGTTGAGTGTCTGGTTCCTTGCCCAGGCAAAGTCGTCTCGCCACTCGCCTTCGATGACCGTTGCGCCATGCGCTTTGGCGATCTCGACAGTAGCGTCACTTGATCCGGTATCGTAGACAATCATCTCGTCCACAAGCCCACGTACCGAGTCCAAAGCGTCTCCCAACATCACCTCTTCATCTTTGACGATCATACAAAGTGACACCAATGGGGATAGAGGCTCGGCCCCTGGAATGAGTTGCTCTTTGACCACAGATGCGAAGACCGCCGACCCTTGCGCAAGCAGAAGTGGATGTGAACGATAGAGGTTAGTGAACACATCCTTTGATATGGTTTTGCCAGGTATTTCAAGTGCATCGAGAGCCCACGCGCTCGGGGCACAAGCTACAAGTTCGGTGGCATAAGCGATTGGTTGCACGATGCCGTGAAATGCTTTACGCATCTCATTGGCGTACACCATCTGATCCTTGAGGTAGCGTACCGACTGATGATCTTCTAGTATCGTCCGCTGAGGACCATGAACGTTTGGGGACACTGGAACAATGACGGACTCGGGATAGTCGCTCACGACGGATGACAGCTCGTCTGTCCATCCAGCGGTCACGGATGCGTCTGGCGACAGAATAATCGCATGGCTCGCTCTTGCGATCTTTTCACAATCCCTTGTATCGAGGGCATCCCCTTGAAGGAGGCAAACGACTGGCAAGGTCGAAGGGGTGACATCTGCGAGATAGCGCTTGGTTGGACGACGAGCATCTTCGTTTGCAAGCAATGCAACGATTACTAGGGCAGGCTTCGTCACGGTTAGGCCCCTTTCGATTGAGTCACTTCCTCTCAACTTCGTCCAACCATGGACCCGACTTGATCAACAATCACTTGGAACGTTTAAGCAAGAACACTCTCATGCTCTGTGGTGAACACACGACCCATCACCAAGACAAGACGTGCATTGGCCATCATGACCACCCCGACTGTCTGGCATTGGGTCTCGTGATCGGCAGGGTCAGTGTCGTTACGCCAGCAGCAGCATCATCTTCTTTAAACGCGAACCTGATGCGAGCGAGGTAGTTGAGACCCGCCGAGGGCAAATCAACCGCCGTCGACGCCCCACCACCACCTGACAACGCCGGTGCGCGCCTGACGTTGACGTTGGCCGCCTCGCCGTTGACTGCCTCACAAGGCAAGCCATCCCTCAAGTAAAGTGCCCGCAGCCACTAAGTCCCAGTACCGTCGATCGAAAGTACTCGAACTACGCGGAGTTGCTCTCCTCATGAAAGGAGCACGCTCACAAGATCCACCACACCCGCCGGCGGCTTCCAGACACAATAGTCGAATCGCGGAGCACCATAAGTCGACTTCCAAATCGACTCATCGATGCACCGACGAAGCTCTTCAATCAGAGTGCTTCGATCACCCTTGCTAGGCTAGGCGATGAGTCGTCGTAGAGATCCTTAGTGCTCAACCTTCAGGAGTAATGCATCGCCCTGGCCGCCACCACCGCAAAGCGCGGCGGCACCCATACCACCACCTCGCTCAACCAGCTCGGTGATGAGCGTGAGCGCGAGTCTTGCACCAGAGGCTCCGATTGGGTGACCCAGCGCAATCGCGCCACCGTTGACATTGACGACGTCTTCACTGATGCCCAGATGGTCCATGGATGCGATGGCTACGGCCGCGAAGGCTTCGTTGATCTCGAAGAGGTTGATATCACCGACCGACATTCGGGCACGGCGCAACGCATCGTTGATCGCGTTGGATGGCTGATGGAGCAGCGACGTGTCCGGACCGGCAACCTGCCCATAGCCGATGATCTCTGCAAGTGGCGTGATTCCCAGTGATCGTGCCTTGTCCTCAGACATGATCACCAACGCTGCGGCACCATCGCTGATCTGAGACGCATTACCAGCGGTAATGGTACCGCCTTGATCGAACGCCGGACGTAGCTTTGCCAGCGACTCCATCGACGTCTCTGGACGCACGCCCTCGTCGGTCTCGACGAGGAGGTCATCCCCACGACGCTGCGGAACAGCCACCGGTGTAATCTCCTTGGCCATGCGTCCGTTCTTGATAGCCTTGGCTGCGCGCTCGTGCGAGAGCATCGAGAAGTGGTCTTGGCGCTCCCTGGAGATCGGAGCGGTGCCGAGATAATGTTCGGTTGCGAGCCCCATGGCCATCTTGTCAAAGGCACAGAAGAGTCCGTCATAGAGCATCGCGTCGATCAGTTGGACATCGCCCATACGAAAGCCATTGCGGGCCCCAGGCAGAAAGTACGGCGCCTGCGTCATCGACTCCATGCCGCCAGCAACCACGATATCGGCCTCACCGGCTCGGATCATCAGATCAGCCAGGTGGATGCTGTTGAGCCCGGAGAGACAAACCTTGTTGACCGTAGTGGAGGGAACCGACATCGGAATGCCTGCGCCAACGGCTGCCTGGCGAGCCGTGATCTGACCCTGACCAGCCTGGAGCACATGCCCCATGAACACGTACTCAACGGCCTCGGGGTCGAGTGCCGCTCGCTTGAGTGCCTCCTTGATCGCGATCGATCCAAGGTGCATGGCCGTCATGGAACCCAGACTCCCAGAAAGCTTACCGATTGGGGTACGGGCCCCTGATACGATCACAGACTTCGTCATCTGCCGTCCTTTCTCCTTAACACCAGTATAGGAGTCGGGCAGGATGCAACCAAAGTTCGGGGATGCACCGATATTGACTTGCCGCTTGACCTCAAACACCGGCCATCAACTGGTAGCATACCCCCATGACAATCGAACTGATCGATGCCATCAACGCCGACGCCACCGGCGAGGAGTTGGCGCAATTGCCCTTACCCACCCACTATCGCGCGGCCTTTCTCCGCAAAGAAGATGTCAACATCTTTGACGGCGTGCCCTCGGCCGAACGAGACCCATCGCGATCACTCCATGTCGATATGGTCCCGATGCCCGAGCTCGCACCCGACGAGGCGGTGATCGCGGTCATGGCCTCGTCGATCAACTACAACACCGTATGGTCGTCCTTATTTGAACCGGTACCCACCTTCGACTTTCTCAAGCGAATGGGGCGATCGCACAACCTCTGGAACCGACGCCACGATCTTGACTATCACGTGCTCGGCTCCGATGCCTCCGGTATCATCGTCCGAGTTGGATCAGCGGTGCGGAACTGGAATGTCGGCGACCGGGTGACGATCCACTGCAACTACGTAGACGATCAGGATCCCTCGTCCCACGATGACTCCATGCTGGCCGCTGAGCAGCGCATCTGGGGCTTTGAGACCAACTTCGGCGGACTCGCCGACTTTGCCATCGTCAAGGCGAACCAGCTGATGCCTAAGCCAGCCCATCTCACCTGGGAGGAGGCGGCGATCAATCCCTTGTGTAACTCGACATCCTATCGCATGATCGTCTCGAAGAACGGGGCCCACATGACCCAGGGCCAGGTGGTGCTCATCTGGGGGGCCACGGGAGGCATTGGCAGTTACGCCGTCCAGTACGTGTTAAACGGTGGAGGTATCCCCGTAGGCGTCGTCTCATCGCCGAGGAAAGCCCAGCTACTGCGCGAGATGGGCTGTGAGTACATCATCGACCGATCTGCCAACGGTTATCGGTTCTGGAAGGACGAGAACACCCAAGATGAGACCGAGTGGCGTCGATTCGGTGGGGACATCAGAGCACTCGTCGGCGAGGACCCCGACATCGTCTTCGAGCACCCAGGACGTGAAACGATGGGGGCGTCGGTCTACGTCGCCAAACGTGGTGGTCTGATCATGACCTGTGCTGCAACCTCGGGCTATCGCATCGAATACGACAATCGCCACCTCTGGATGAAACTCAAGTCCATCAAGGCAAGCCACTTCGCCAACTACCGTGAGGCCTATGAGGCCAACAAACTCATCGCCAAGGGGATGGTCCAGCCCGTACTCTCAGCAACCTACGATCTTGTGAACGTCGGCGAGGCAGTGAATGTGGTCCGGGCCAACCTCCACGAAGGAAAGGTCGGGATCCGCTGCCTCAGCCTTGCCGATGGTCTCGGTATCAGCGACCCGGACTTTCGTGCTCGGGTTGGAGAGGACAAGATTACGCTGTTCGAGCGATTCGCCCGCAGCAAGCAACTGGAGGGTTGATGAATACCACCGAGATCGACCATATCGCGATCGCCGTCATCGATCTCGATGCCGCGATCGAGCACTATGAGAACCTAGGCGCAAAGCTGGTTCATCGAGAGCGCGTGACATCGGACGGGATCGATGAAGTACTGCTTCAGATAGCAGACTCCTACATCCAGCTGGTCTCACCCTTTAGCGAGTCCTCCACCGTCGCACGGTTTCTCAACCGACGAGGGGAAGGGCTGCACCATCTGGGTCTTCGTGTGCCAGATTGTGCCGAAGCCCTTCGCGAGCTAGCACAGCAGGGATTCGAGCTACTCGATACCGAACCTCGTCCAGGCTCACGCAATACGCTCGTGGCGTTCGTCCATCCAAAGAGTGCCAACGGCACCCTGATCGAGTTGGTCCAAGAGGGACCAACTCAAACGAAGGTCGACCCCAGTCAGCCCTAGCAGCTGCTAGAGGCGATAACGGCCGTCAAGGGCCCTGGAGAGAGTGACCTCATCGACGTAGTCGAGGTCGCCACCGACGGGCACCCCAGTAGCGAGCCGCGACACGTTGACTCCCGCTGGCGCGATGAGCTTTGCAAGATACGTTGCCGTTGCCTCACCCTCAATGGTCGAGGAGGTGGCAAGAATAACCTCTTGCACAGTGCTGTCTCTCAGTCGGTTCAGTAGCTCACCGAGGTGCAACTGCTCTGGGCCAACCCCGTCCATCGGGCTGATCACCCCGCCAAGCACGTGGTACAGACCACGAAACGACAGGCCTCGTTCAAAGGCAAGCACGTCCCGTGGCTCCTCTACCACACAGATCACCGAGCGGTCTCGACTCACATTGGCACAGACACTGCAAAGATCGTCTTCACTCAGTGAAAAGCATTCACGACAATGCTTAGTGTTGACGGCGGCTGCCAGCAACGCATCAGCCAACCGCTGGGCATCTTGGGGACCACGCTTGACCATGAACAGCGCAATCCGCTGTGCCGACTTGGGCCCAATGCCGGGAAGCCGCGAGAGCTCATCCATTAGTTTGGCCAACGACGCAGGATACACGGCCTAGAGCTCTCCTTGGATCAACCTGGCTCCAGGAAAGACGTCAGTGACGTTGGCAACGATCGCATCTTCACTGAAGCGCTGCGTTGACTCAGCTGGTGTGGACACATCGTCAGGCTCGACCAGCATCTCCTCGGGTTCTTCAACCTCCGGAGCCTCGGTCGGTCCAGCGTCGTCGGTCTCACTCTCAAGCAGCATCCGTACCGCGATATTCGCGCCGTACAACTGGCGCATGGTGGCGACGATCTCGTCAAAGTAGGGCTCCAGCTTTTTGCGTCGGGTCTCGTGATCGAGCACGATACCGATCTCACCTGCGTCGATGACCACAAGCCGGGTATCACGGATCCACGTACGAAGGTTGCGCTGCTCGAACGCGAGCACGAACCGATCGAGCCACTCAGCCTGGATCAACGATCGTAGATGTTCGGTGGCGGCGCGGTCAAGCCTCTCTCCCGCTGCGCCACCACGGGGGGTTGCACCACCAATCGACTTTTGGGCGGCCGAGGGGCGATCGGCATCGGACCCTCGAGGAGCGTCACGCTCAAGCTGACTCACGGACGGTGATGATTGTCTCGTTGCGGGGCTGTGTCGTGGCTTCGGACCCGTCGGTGTTGGATCAAGGGAGCGCGACGCCTCGTCGCGGGTTTGGCCAGGGACTCGCGTATCGTGGCCGTTGTGTCGGGTGTCGGCCGACATCGGGGTCACCTGCTGCAAGGGAACGGGGTCAGCCCTGACATCTGGCGTCTCATCTCGCAAGCCACCCGCGGCCAGCCTCGCGCCGCCATCGTGATCGACTGTTGGGGTCTCAAGAGCTGTCTCGCCGACCGCGGTGGGATCTATTGTCTCCCGTTCACTCGATGCCGCCTCGGATGTTGTTTCCGCGTTGGGCATTTCATCGTTTATACGTGTTGTCGCGCTGTCATGGGCTGTTGACATCGCTTGTGCGGGCACCGTCGGCGACGAAGCCACCGGCTCACGCGATGGCGAGCGATCATCAGGCGCTGGCGAAGCCTCACTATTGCCACCACGGGTCGAAGGTCGGCCGATGGCACCACGTAGTCGCTGAAGGTCCGCCTTCGATGATCGGGGTGCTGGCGTGCCTTCAGGCTTTGGTTGCACGCTTGTGTCCCGCTCTGGTATCGTCACAGCCCGAACAGGCGTCGCGAGACCATTCGCATCACCGCGCAGAGACGCCTCAAGTTTTCGAACACGTTCCTCGAGGTCGTCGCTCATGCGGGCATCGGCGATGAGTTGTACCAGGACGGCCTCGAGCACGACACCTGGATCCAAAGCATCGCGGACACCAACACTGAGGCGTCCAAGCGTCTCCATGGCCTTTGTGATTCGTGCAAGCGGGTAGGGTCCCCCCTGTCCACGCAGGTTGGCAAGAAATTGGTCCTTCAACCGAACCAGGATTTCAGAGACTACCCAAAGCGGATCGTTGCCTGCGCCAAGCAGGCTCTCAACCGCCAGAACTGTTGCTGGAGCGTCAAGGTCAAGAAGGCTAGCAACGGCGTGCTCGATCGAGGAGTCGACCTCAGGGATCACCTGATCAAGCGCGAGGACCTGCTCGAGTACCGAGAGGGTGTCCCGGGCTGATCCGCGTCCTCGACGCAACACCCATTGTCGCGTCGCAGCGCTCAGTTCGACACCGGTACGAGCAGCGATGTCATCGACGACCTCACCAGCGGTCGAGGCATCAAGGAGATGGAACTCAAAGTGCTGCGTCCTCGAGACCACGGTTTGCAGGACCTTTTGGGGATTCGTCGTTGCCAGAATGAAGATAACGTGTGGTGGAGGCTCCTCGAGTGTCTTGAGCAACGCGTTCGACGCCGCCGTTGAGAGCATGTGAACCTCGTCGATGATGTAGACCTTCCAACGCCCGGCACCCGCCGTTGCAACCGTCTGAATCAGCCACCGCATGGCGTCGACACCGGAGTTCGACGCTGCATCAAGCTCCTCAATCTCACCCGACGCTCCCGATGCGATCGCGACACATGACCCGCACGCGAGGCATGGCTCGCCGTCAACTGGATGCTCACAATTCAACGCTTTAGCCAGTATTCTCGCCGTTGAGGTCTTGCCCGTCCCACGTGGGCCAGAGAAGAGATAGGCATGCCCGACCGTGTCGGAGGCGACCGCAGCCCTGAGCGCCCTCGTGACATGGTCCTGGCCAAGCACCTCCGAGAAGCGCTGAGGCCGAAACCTCCGATACAAGGACTGGTAATTGGCAGGCACGAGGTCATCCTAATGTCAACAGCTCGATGCGAACGCCCGCAAGAGACGAGCCGTGTCCATCACGGAAGTCAGGCGACCCACGGTACCCGAGATACCTTGCTGAGGGCTGCTGCCTTCCGGCCCTGACCCGGTTCACGAGGTCCCGCCACGTGGGGCCCGACCTCCGTGATGGACACGGCCCAGAGAAACTATAAGCTAGTGTAGCACGCTTGGAGTCTGACGGCTCTGGGGTCCGGAGGGGTGCGAGAGCGGCCGAATCGGCGCGATTGGAAGTCGCGTGTGGGGCAACTCACCGTGGGTTCGAATCCCACCTCCTCCGCTCCGAGGCCAAGGGGTCGATTACGACCCCTTGGCCTGCGCGCTCTCGCCAACAAACTTCGGGCAATGGGCTCTGACTAATGCGCTCCTGACGCGTTCACGATGTCACCGGCAGATCGACCCTTGGTTCGATTGGCCCTTGGCTCGATTGGTATTGCAGGAGCAGTCATTGACGCGAACCAACGAGTACACCGAGGTGAGATGTCTGATCGCCCACCTGGCCGATACCTATGGCCAAGCTGTTTGGCAGCCGACTACTTGGCCGTTGCCTCAATGAGGGCGCGGATCTCGCCGAGCTGCTGTGAGGAAAGCACATGGTGCTGGGTCCCAACATTGCGTTCCACCTGAGCCCGAGACGTTGCCCCAGCAATGACCGAACTAACCACCGGTTCACCGAGCAGATAGGCGAAGGCGAGATCGAGCAACTCCATATCGTGGTCTCTGGCATAGCCCTCGAGGTGTTCAACCTGGTCCCATCGCGCACGCTCGAGTTGCTCGGGACGCGACGCGAGCCTGGTCCCTTCGAGCGGCGCCTGCCCCCGACGGAACTTACCAGTTAAAAGACCCGCGGCCAGTGGATAGAACGGCAAGATACCAACGCCATACTTGGTGGCTGCTGGAACAAGTTCGGCCTCTACCGCACGCTCGAGGACGGAGTAGTGGTTCTGGGCGGAGATGAACCGTTGCGCGCCGATCGAGCGCGCGATGAGCTCAGCCTCAACAAGCTGGTATCCAGCAAAGTTCGATGATCCGATGTAGCGGACTTTACCCTGGTGCACCGCATCGGTTAATGCCTCGAGCGTCTCCTCGATCGGCGTCAACGGATCCGGTTGGTGTAGCTGGTAGAGGTCGATGTAGTCGGTCTGGAGACGCCGCAATGAGGCCTCTAACGCCCGCATCACGTAGCGACGCGAACCGCGTGCGACATTGGTGTCGCCCATATCCATCCCGAACTTGGTGGCCAATACGATATCGTGGCGAAAGGGCTTGATGACCTCACCCATGATCTCCTCAGAGGCTCCATTGCCCCCGTAGATGTCGGCCGTATCGAAGAGGGTGATACCCGCCTCGTAGGCCGCGACGATCACCTCCTTTGACGGCTCAAACTCCAGCCTGCCTCCGAAGTTATTACAGCCGAGCCCGACCTCAGACACCTGTAATCCTGACTGACCCAACTGACGAAATCTCATCATGTCTCCCCGCTGTTGCTCTTGTGTTGTCCCTATGATCCTATTGCTTGCGCTCACACCACACGAAGGAGCTTTCGGTTGTCCTCACGCGCGCACAGTCCGCCGGTCGCGTGCCTCGAGCCCATGCACCCGCGTCAAAGACAACACTGAAACCGAACCGAGCACCTACGCCCCGCTGTCATCGCCACCAGCTTGCGTGGCTCTATAGAGCGCCATCACCCGATCACGAAGTTCAGCAATCTCGATTCCGAGCCGCTGGCTCACCCTGCGCAGATCTTCGAACTCAGGCTTTGCCCCAACCGATGTGACCTTCACGGTGACTACCTGGCCATCGATACCCACCTCAACAAAACTTGGTTCGAGCCGTCGACGCTGTTGGATACGAAATCTCACACCTGGAGATCCAAGTCGACGCTGCACCAACTCCACCATCGCCTCGACATCCTGGGGTTTGGTCAGCATCGTCAGGGCCATCCCAGGACGCGACTTCTTGCCTGTGGTGGCCGTCACGTACGCGTCCAACGCTCCTGCGCGCAAACTCTCCTCGATAAACGCACCGACCACTTCGCCACTGACATCATCGAGATAAGTCTCGATCACTCCAACGTGCTCTACCCAGGCATTCAGGGCATCTGGTGTTCTAGCCACCAACCCTGGCTCCACAACGACACTATGGGTAGACCGTGCAGTTGTGGGACCTGCGGGGGTAGATATGGGGTCTGCAAAGGAAGAGTCGGGGGTGTGAGGATTGTTGGGCGCACAATCAATGAACGCTCTCATGTCGTGGACTCCGCTCATGATGTCTGAGTCATCGACGATCATGACTTGGCAGACATTGGCCACGTCAGGGCTATCACGCGCACCCGCCCCGTATCCCACACCCTGGATAGTTCCGACGGCGCTTGAGTCGATAAGGACCTCGTCGAGCGCTGCGAGGAGGGCCGCTCCCGTTGGGGTCACGCTCTCCTCACCGGGAGCCACCGTCACGACCAACTTCGTCCTGGCTAACAACGCAGCAACCGCCGGTCCAGGCAAGGGAAGATGACCGTGGGCCATCGACAGTGAGCCGAAGTTCACCCCAATCGGCATGATGGACACACCGTCAATACGGTTCAACGCACAGAGATAGGCGACACCTGCGATATCGACCAGCGTATCGACCGAGGCGAGTTCATGCAGGTGTGCGCCGCCGCCATGCACCATCTGCTCGGCGCCACCCAGAAGATCGAGGGCTGCCATTGCGATCTCGGTCCCTTTTGCATCGTCGATAAGCTCGCTCGCCCACCAGCGCAGCTCGTCGAGCGACAGTGATGGTGCGTGAGCGCCGGGTGTGACCTCGCAGTAGATGGCCCGTACCGAAGACCGCGTGACCTCCCGGAACGAAAGGGTACACCAACCTTGCGCTCCTAGCGGCGCAAACAGTTCCTGGAGCCGGTCACCCGAGTTCGTAGCTTGAACGAGCGCTGCGATCAACATATCGCCAGCCACACCGTTGGCAGGGTTGATCACTAAGGTTCGCATCCGGCCTCAACGTATCCCGAGGATGCGAAGCGCGGCACACGCGGCTCCGAAGCCGTTGTCGATGCCCATGACCATCAGCCCTTGCGCACACGAGGCAAGCATCGATGCCATTGCTGTCTCACCACCGTGAGCCACTCCATAGCCAATCGACGTTGGAACGCCAATGACAGGCACCGAAACCATCGAGGCCACGATGGTAGCCAACGCTCCCTCGAAGCCCGCCAGCACGATCAAAACCTCAACGCCACGAGTCTCATCAAGGGCAACCATCGTCCGCTCGATGGCGGAGACTCCGCAGTCGAGGATCAGGTGTGAATCGACCCCGAGTGCCGTCAGCACCGCTCGGGCCTCCAGTGCCATCACGCGGTCTGAGGAGCCTCCAGCGAGGATGCCGACTCGCTTAGTTGTGTTCATCGCCAGTGGTCGCGTCACCAGAGTCACATAGTCGCTCCCCTCTTCGATGGTGGGAAAGGAGAGCCAAGGTGCCAGCCCTGCAATGAGTTCAAAACGCGTCGGGTCAAAGCGGGTCACCAGCACCGGACCAGATCCCTCCAGCGCGAATTTGATCATCTCGACAAGTGCCGCATCACTCTTGCTCGCAGCATAGATGGCCTCCGGTAACCCGATACGTGCCCTTCGGCCAGCATCGAACCAACCGTATTCGCCTCGACGCAGCCGATTATTCGAATTTTCATCCACGATTCGAGCCTACCGGGCATGTCATGGACCGCTAGTCTCCTCTTATGGATGAATCCACCCCATCGTGCATCTCTTATCTTGGGCCAGCCGGGACCTTCACGGAAGAGGCTCTGATCGAATTTATGGGCGATCGAGCCTATGAAGGCATAGCCCGGGCAACCATCGAAGAAGTCTTGGCCGACGTCGCGTCGGGCGCTTGCGAATACGGGTTCGTCCCCATCGAGAACTCGATCGAAGGTACGGTAACACCAACCCTTGACGCGCTCATCTTCCGTTTCCGACTCCAGATCTATGCCGAATTCATTCTGCCAGTGCGCCAGCAACTGATCGCTGCCCAAGGGACGCATCTCGACAAGATCGAAACCGTCTACTCCTATGCCCATGCGCTTGCTCAAGTCGGTCGCTTTCTCCGCGAACGGCTACCCAACGCCCAGCTTGAGCACACAAACTCCACAGCGGAGGCGGTTCACCTGGTTGCGCAAACCGACTCGACGACAATCGCTGCGATCGGACCCAAACGAGCCGCACAACTCTATGGCCTCGACGTCCTCATCGCTGACATCGATGACCACAGCGCCAACTCCACCCGCTTTCTGCTCCTGAACAACGATCGGATCCCTCAGCCAACCGGCAACGACAAAACGAGCCTCGTCTGCTTCCAGGTTGAGGATCGGCCTGGCTCCCTGCTCTCCATCCTCGCCGAGATCGCCTCACGAGGGATTAACTTAACCAAATTGGAGTCTCGACCCACAAAGACCGGCATAGGAATCTACTGCTTTGCCATTGACTTGGCTGGCCACATTGCCGAACCACGCGTCCAGGAGGTCATTGGTGACCTCAACCGTTACCTCGGTCATGTCAAGTTCCTAGGCTCGTACCCGACCTTCGTCAACCTCGAACCACGACGTGAACCAGCGACGACAACCGACCCACTGATTAACGAGCTGCTAGCTCAGATCGAACCCCCTGACGCCTCATAACCACCAGAGGTGAACAGCCTCGCCATGGGTGTGCAGGCTCTAGGATATTCTCTCACGCGGAGGGATGGCAGAGCGGACGAATGCGAAGCACTTGAAATGCTTTGGGCCAAAAGCCTCGTGGGTTCGAATCCTACTCCCTCCGCCACCTCCCTTCCTCGCAGCCAGTGGGCGCGTTTGCAGGCTACGCTTCTAGCCCAACTTGCGCAACAACCTCACATCTCCCCAGGTAGATGAGCTAGTAGGGTTTGGCTTGGACCCTACAAATGGGCCGCAGTGCTCTTGATTCTCTTTGAGGGATCTCTGACACCCAAGAGGGCGAGATCTCACGGTGGGTTGGCTCTGGAACAGAGAAGACGCGAAGGTGGGTCACCACCCCTTGGTCGTTGGTGAGCATGAGGGTACTCCTCACGTGAGTAGCGACCTCTTCCTTGATGGTTTGCCAGCTTCGTTTGTCACCTTGAGTGCGTAACGTCAGCTCAATGGCTGAGAGCAGATGATAGGCAAGGACGGAGATGAACAGATGGGCCGCGCATCTTGCGGCTAACTGGTGATAGATAGGACGAAGGCCAAGATCGCTCTTTAGGGACCGAAAGGCATTCTCGACCTGGGTAAGGGTCATGTACAGACCCCAGATCGCATCTTCATCGAAGTGGTTGTGGATCGTCTCGACCACATAGGCACCAAGGAGGGACTCGTCTCGACTCTTGGTGGGCTTTGGCTCGATAGTGAGACTCATCACCCGGTCGACTCGACGCCGGTTGATGACCTTACCCTGGTCCTCGCTATATGCAAGAACAAAGTCATAGTGGTTGGCGATCTTTGGGTACTTGGCCTTGATGCGACCGATCCTCTCTGAGATGAGCTGGGTCCGCTGGATCAACCCTTTGGCGATTGAGTTCGTCAAGCGGCTAGCATCAGCTTGGAACCTCTCCTCGGCTTGGGTGGTGATCCCACGTTCTTTGTCGAGTCTCCCAACTGAGGAGCAAAGGACGACGCTTCGCTCTCCTTGGGTTAACTTCTTGAGCCTGAAAGAGGATCCATTGGCATCGGTGTGCTCGCTAAAGCCCTCCGGGGAGGCGAAGTGTTCTTGGTACAACCGAGATCGCCTCGCCCGTTCGATGACGACGTAGTCGAGGTTGCGCGTTACACACAGGACGATGTTCTCAGTCGTTGCAATTCCTCGGTCCATGACGACCGTGGGGGTAAAGAGATCGTCCTTGCCCAACGCACCAAGATGAGTCAGTACTTGAGCCAAGGCCCTTGGCTCTGCGACATTGCCCTCATAGATCTCGGAGTAGACCGGTAGGCCCCGATCATCGACGGCGAGAGCCAGTGCCACGAGTGGACTGACTTTTCTTATATCCCTGGACCAACGATTCGCGTAACTCTGGACCAATGGATCGGCCGTACTTGGCCAGGGTGTTGACCCTGGCGCTACCCTCGAAGTAGGTATTGGTCAAGTCAAAGAGAAAGAGGGTCTCCTTGGTTGGAAAGAGGGTCCTCTCAGAGCGAAAGAGCTCCCACTCGTTCACCCCCTTACCCTGATAGAGCGCATCCGCTACCCTAAAGACCCGGTCCTTGGCGAGTTTGGCGACATCGATCGCACACAGCTCAGCAATTGAGGAGTTCGAAACGATGACCCGATGGGTGCGACGGTCAGAACCTGGGTGAATGAGACGAGCCAGTATCACCGCTTTGGCAAGACCAAGGTCACGCTCTTTGAGACCAGCGAGTCCAAGCATCCTTTCGAAGCCCAACAGATCCTGCAAGTGATCGCCGATCAGCTCAGGCCCAAGGGTTCTTACCTTGGTGTGGTTAGCAGTTGCTAGATCGATGCGCGCATAGTCAGCGCTCTCATCGCGGGTAACATCAGCAAAGCCAATCTCTGACCTGACACTTAACTTGGCGAGGATGGCCTAAAGGTAGGGCTTGATCCTCTCATCCTCGGCAAAGATGGACTTTACTCCACTCAGGCGTTCACTGAAGGCTCTCGCTAGGGCAGGCCAAAGAGGCTTATTGAGATAAAAATCGGTAAGAGTCAAGATGATGCGCTGTCTCGGCACCTTCTCACTTCGATAGGACTCGATCAACTGATACTTGGTGTAGTTCTTTCCCGTCTTGGTCTTGGTATCGACGGCCCTGATATACGTAGGACAGACGCTACCAGTGGATGCACACGGATCGTGCCAATAATACCGACTATCTACATTCTTAGGACACTACACGAACAACCACATATAACCAAACCTAGCATTCCATCCGCCCAAACTCTACAATACCCCTGTGGATAAAACCTTCACACCCCTAGATATCCACAGGCTGGACATGAATTCGGGAAGGAATTGCGAAAGTCGGGCTAGGCTCGCAGTATCGCCCAAACCTGCCAAGCAAGACCAAAACACCGAGGGGTCGCACGAGTTTCCTCGCGCGACCCCTCGTTCATGAAGAAAACAAGTTACTACCTTGTTATCACTTCGCCCCAGGTGTCAAGGGCGCGCTAGGCGTCAAGGGCGCGCTAGGCGTCAAGGGCGCACCCGTTCCGCTAGGTCCACTTGCGACCCCCGTCGTTGCCGCAAAGTCATCATACAACTTCGAGAGATTAGCGTACCCTAGGCCAGATCCCGGGTTGTAAATCGCCCCAGGAGTGCCGGTGTAGTAGTCGTTCGTGTTGGTGAACTCGCCCGATATCGTCAGCAAATGCCCGTTGTTCTCGCCAGAATAGTAACTGGGCCCGCTGTAGACAAAATTCGAATCCAACGGATGGAACGGGGAGTGAGTCGACTCTGCGAACGAATAGATGTTCGGATTCCAGAAGCCAATCCGGTGCCCAAGCGCACTCTCGTAGTCTGCCGTCACGCCATTGAGCTGCGGCCCAATGAAGCTCGTACCACCGAAGTCAACAAGGGCTGACCCATACGGCTTTTTGAACTGTGGATCATAGGCAACATAGCCAGTCTGAGGATCGGCGTTGAAAGCCACATCCGGCGTCGCTCGGAAACCGGCATTGATCCCGGTGCTTAGGGTCGGCTTCGGGTTCAACTTAAAGCCCGTCGGAAGACTCAAGTTGGTCGGTGGAATCTCTTGATAATCGGTCGGGTTGATGAACTCATAATCAGAGAAAGTGTCCGCACCGATCCCATTCTGATACGACGGGTTGCTAAAGAGCACGCTATAGCCACCACCGGAACCAACGATAGTCCCCGCGGCCGCAGCCTGCTCCGACTTCGCACCCAACGCCCTGTACATCGGCCACAGATAGTCCCAGCCCCACGTCAGCTGTTTGGGAATGTTGACCTCTTCATACCCGGTGGTCACAACCTTGCCTGACTTCGTGGTCTTCGTGATGGGATAGACCTGGCTTCCCGCCAACGTCGTACCACCAACTGAGGTCACATATGGAGAGTCCTCTGGGCTATCAACACCAAGGTTGTAAGTCCCGATGTCGCCTGTCGGATCATAGGCGCCTTGATCGCCCGAGGCAACGAAGTCCGACTGTCCCTGTGCCGCCGACTCGAGGAACGCCTGGTTAAAGGCCGCGGCATAACCCGGAGACTCCTGAGCGGCAGCAACGGAGAATTGGATTGCCGTCTCTGACTCGCCCCAGCTCGCTGACAGCGAACCAGCGATATTCTGACTCGCACCCTTATAGAAAGCGTCGACGAAGCCGTAATCGGTGTTCGGGGCCTGATAGACGACGATCTTGGCCTTCGGTGCAATCGTCCCCGATTGTTCGACATCGATGGTCGTCTCGTCGGACCCGCTGCTGAGGCTCACCGGACCTGCACCACCGTCCACATTCACCAACGTGAGTCGATGTGGCAGCGCCGCGATATGGGCCACGCTTTCCCAAAAATACCTAGGAACACTGGGGTCAACACTGGCCAGTGTGACAATTCCCATGGTCTGACCCTGGCCCTTGTCACCAGCCTTCAGTAGAGGGGTTAGATGATAGTCCTCTTCAAATGCCTGGGGGAGCTGCGAGCTCTTCGCTGTCCCTGTTGGAATCGTGGTGCCACTTGCATTCGCTGTTCCTGGTGTAGCTTCTGGCTTACCTGGAATCGAAAGCGACTCATATGGAGCGTAGTTTGTCAAGCCAAGTACAGCCTCGATATTACCCGCGAGGTTTGCAGGAAGCCGCGGGTTATCTGGCGTAGCAAAGACATGCTGGACTTGACTCGGACCGGCCTGAGCGCCTGCCGGCGCCACCGCTGATGCTGGAACCTCGTAGTTGTTGAACAGCACCGAAAGTGCGTTCTGATATTGTGCCGCCGTGCCCTGCGACGTAACATCAAGCATATCAGCCATGACTTGGGCATGGATGCCAAATGACTTAAGATAAGCGATGAGCTCGTTAACATAGTGAGGGGTCTGGCCGTATTGCCGCGCAAACTGCGCTGGCGTCAGGTAGGCGCCCTTCCAGCCCACATCAACCTTGTTCTCAAGCGCTGTGATATCCCGGCCTGTGAGAATGAAGGAAACCCGCATTTGGGTCGAGCCAGCCGTCGTACCCATCGGCTTCGCCTTGGCGGCAATTGCTGGCGCAAGTCCGCCAGGTACACTAACCTTCGGCACCGGAGCCTGCGCAGCGGTCAACGACGCTGCCGGTGACGCCATCGCCATCGTTGTAAGGCCCAACGCACCCACTGCTCCCAGAGTCACCGCGTGACGAACCAATCTCTTTCGCATCTACTCCCCCTTACAGGTAGCTTACAGGCGCCCGAATCACAATTGAATTCGAGCAGACGTCGAACTGACGCAGGATCAACTATATCAGAACATAGTGGCGCCGTGTAGGCGTAACGAGAAAAACCCGCAAATTTCTTTGCCAGTCGTTCTATGTCTACGTACAGTCGACCCCTCAGCTGGACATCATCGCACCTAGAGGTGGCCTAATGTCAATTGAAATCACTGCATTAGGAGTCTGGGGGCCTCATCGGCTCCGACGGTGAAGTAGTAAAAACTATCGACCGACCCCTCAGCCTTGAGCTCTTCAGCAGCGAGCGCGAGGCGCTTCATTGGCGAGCGAGCGCCACTCTGGTGCGCCAAAAGCGTGACGAGAAAGCCCTCACGACGAAAATAGCGCGCTTTGCTCAGCGCCTCGGCGATCTGATGGTCCGGTTCAAAAATTACGGTCAGTCTGCGTGACCCAGTCGCACGCAAGAGACCCAGCTCCTCAACGAGTCCAACGACCCGCTCAAACCCCAATGAAACGCCACAGGCCGGAGCTTCGGCCCCAAAGCGTGTCAACAACTGATCGTAGCGTCCACCGCCACCGATGGAACCAGCCCACCGAGGGTGGACAATCTCGTAGACCGTCGAGGTGTAATAGCCGATCCCTCGGACGATCAAGGGATCAAAGACAACCGGAACATCTCGTACCGATGTCCCCACATGCTGTTGAATCAACCCCAGATTAGCGCTGAGCTCCTTGGGAACGCCGAGATCGGTAAGGGCCTTGAGGTTCGACGCATCGCTGAGTTGTCCAAGCACGTTTACCAGCTGTCTACCGCGATCACCCTCGATCCCCTTGGACTCCAAGTCAGCAATCACGTCGGGCACACTCTGTTTATCGAGCTTGTCGAGCGCGATCATCGCCGCCATGTGACGATCATCAGGGATCTCGAGCTTGTGGAGAATAGACTCCAGAATCCTGCGATCATTGAGATGAATCTCAAAGCCCTCAAGCCCGATCTTGTGCAACGCCGAGGTGGCTGCGATTAACAGCTGCACCTCGGCGAGATAGCTCGAATCCCCCAATACATCGATGTCGGTTTGCATGAACTGGCGAAAGCGCCCGCGTTGTGGCCGCTCCGCCCGAAACACTGGACCGAGTTGCATGGCATAAAACGGTTTGGGAAGCTTTGACTGGTTGATCGAATAGAAGCGAGCAAGTGGCACGGTGAGATCAAAACGCAGGGCCGCATCGACGAGATCATCCTCAGATCCCCCGAGCGCGGCATCGAGCCGTTCGCCACGTTTTAAGACCTTGAACATCAGCTTCTCATTCTCGCCTGCACCAGAACTCGTCAACGTCTCCATCGTCTCGACGATGGGGGTCTCAATCTCAAAGAACCCATGCTGACGGTAGGCATCGCGAATGACCTGCAGTGTGTGCAACCTGACACCGGCTTCACCGGGCAGGATATCTCTCATTCCTCTCATAGGGCGAGGAGCTTGCATAATTACCTCCTACCCCACAAATCCTAAGGCACCTCTGAGCAATCGCGTCCCTTCGCGATGTTTCATGAGGAATAGAAACCGGCTGACCTTGTTGGGTCAAGCGTTGAGATGGTCACCACGGCCATTGAAAATGGCACTAGGGGAGGAAGTAACGATGAACATTCGATTAGCGGTCGTGAGTTTAGGTCTTGCTGGTTTGACATTGGCGGCGTGTGGCTCGTCAAGTTCCACGACGAGTTCGTCATCGAATTCGACCAAGTCGACAGCGTCTAGCACGTCGACCAAGAGTTCCAACGCATCCACGGTCAGCACAGGCGCAACCGTAGCCACGTCGAGTTCATCGGGATATGGCACCATCCTCACCTCGAAGGCCGGACAGACCTACTACATCTTCACCGCGGATACCAAGGGCAAATCAAACTGCACCGGAGCCTGTGCCAAAGCGTGGCCTCCCGTAACCGGCACGCCTTCGGTCTCCGGGGGAGCATCGTCCAAACTCGTGGGAACAATCACCCGATCCAACGGCCAGAAGCAGGTCACCTACGATGGACATCCTCTGTACACCTTTGCGAGCGATAGTGGTCCACACCAAATCACTGGCGAAGGCATCAACGCCTTTGGCGGTTATTGGTACGTGATTAGCCCATCCGGCAAGCCGATTACCTCCTCCGGTGGAGGCTCCACCTACGCCTCGACCACCTCATCGAGTTCGAGTTCGTCGTCGAAATCAGCCAGCGGCTGGTAGTCGCTGGGTCACAAGCAGACCTGTCACAAGCAGACCTGTCACAAGCAGACCTGTCACAAGCAGACCTGTCACAATCAGACCTGTCACAATCAGACCTGTCACAATCAGACTCTGCAAGCCCCAGTCATTAAGCCCATGCCAGTTCCAGCCAGAGCCGATCAAGCCAGAGCCGATCGTGTTCAGATGACGATGCTAGACCATCCATGGACATGCCCTTTAATGGCTACGCCCGTGAACGCCCGCGTCGGGGTGCCGTGAAATCATGCGGTGCTATCGTCGAACGCATCAGAACGGGCGTCCGCCGACGGCTGAACTCGGACTGAGTTGTGAGCGAGGAGCCAGTAGACGACGCCAGCGACGATAATGCCGGTGAAAACTGAGAAGTCGGCTCCTCCGCTTGCCTTCGACAGGGGCCCGACGAAGATCGTGGTGTTGATAGCGGCCAGCGAAGCGAGCATGCCGAGCACCTGGGCGATGATGGCGGGCCAGTGTACGCCGTTCTTGGACCAATACAGACCCCCCCTCTCGGCGTGCAACGCTTCGGCGTCGTATCGACGCCGGCGGAGGAGCCAGTCCGTGAGGTAGATCGCCGTCCATGGAGCAACCCAGACGATGATGAAGAGGACGAAGTCGCCAAGCAACGTATTGAAGCTATTCGAGAAGGTGGCATAAGCCGTGAGGGCCGCGCAGATCACGGTGTCCAGAACTACCGCCTGCAGGCGGGTGAGCTTGAGCCCAAGCGCCTGAAGCGTCACCCCAGAAGAGTAGAGATCCAGGCTGTTGATGGCGAATAGTTGCAGTATCGCGATCAACAGATAGGGCGTTAAGAACCACGCAGGGAAGGCGTGCGGCAACCCGCTAATCGGGTTGGTTGCACTCGGCACAAACGTAAAGATTGCCGCCCCCAAGACCATCAGAAGTATCGAGGGGATCGCTGTTCCGAGAAATACCCAGATCACCGTCTTGGGCTTGGAAGCGGTCTTAGGAAGATAACGTGAAAAGTCATTTCCGTTCTCTGTCCAACCGAGTCCAGATGCCGAAATGATGACCGCGAGAACAGCAAACATCACCTGCCAGCTCGCTCCGTGCGCCACTGAATGCACATTCAGCTTGCCCACCGAGAGGCCGGCCATCAGGGCGAACAGGATAAGAAATGGAACCGACAAGATTCGCATGGTGCGGAGGATGGCACCGTGGCCAAACAGGGGCAGGATCAATTGGATCATCGCCGCGATGAGGATGAAGACGATCTTGAGCCCGGTGCCAGCGTCGATACCACCCTGGTGAAACAGCGCAATCGCTGCGAGCACAATCAAGGCAAGGCCCTCGGTCTCAAAGCCGACTTGGGTCAACCAGTTAAACAGCGACAACAACTTGGAGCCATTTGGACCAAAGGCCGCCCGGTTGATCGTGAAGGTGGTCGTCCCGGCATCCGGCCCCTGCAGACTGGTGAGACCAAGAAGGAAAAATGAGAGGTTGCCGATCAAGATAATCCCAACTGCCTGAGCAAACGAAAGGCCAAAGCTCATCGCGAGGGCGCCGTAGACCACGTATTCGACGTTGAAGAGAGCCCCCGCCCACATCCAAAACAGGTCACGAGGGCGAGCCCATCGCTCGGCTTCGGGAACGAAATCGATCCCCCTCGTCTCGATGAGCGTTCCTGCCTCGGCGACAGGTACCTCCAACGCTTTCTTCACGACACCCTCCAGACCAGAACCCCCAACCAATGCCGACACCAGCGTACCGGATCTTGTGGTCAAGATCGGTGACGCCTTGATGAACCTCAACAACCTCGTATGGTCATTTAGCCCCAACTACACTAAAACAGTGTTCGAAAGCTACCGCCGCCACTCTGGGGACCTCATCGCAAAGGCGCGAGGCGACCTCCCAGCCGATCTATTACTGCGCGGACTACGCCTGTTTGTACCCACCACCAAGGAGTGGCTTACCACCGATGTCGCCATCGCAGACGGCACGGTGATCGGGTGGGGAGCCCGTGACGCCATCGAAGTACTCGACCTCGATGGTGCCTGGGCTACGCCGAGCTTCATCGATGCCCACATGCATATTGAGTCGACCAAACTCTGGATTCCAGACTTCGTGGCCGCGGTGCTCCCATGGGGAACGACCGCCGTCGCCAACGATCCACACGAAATGGCAAACGTGATGGGACACATAGGCGTCAGCGCCATGATCGAAGCCGCCCGCGGCCTGCCGTTCACCTTTGGATTCTCGGCCTCGTCATGCGTGCCTGCCTCGAGGTTCGAGAGCCCTGGCGCGACGTTCGACCTCGACGACATCCGTTGGTTGCTCGCTGATGCGAACGGCATCGGCCTGGCCGAGGTGATGAACTTCCCCGGCGTCATTGCAGGGGATCCGGAGCTACTAGCCAAAATCGCGGCCGCTGGTCATGCACGCGTCGATGGGCATGCACCTGGGCTCACCAGTCACGACCTCGACGCCTATCTATGTGCAGGGATCGAATCAGATCACGAGATGTTCACCTACGAAGAGGTCGTCGAAAAACGACGAAAGGGAATGTGGGTCTTTCTGCGTCACGGATCGGCGAGTCAAAATCTCGCTACCCTCGCTCAAACGGTCATCGAGGCCGGAACGAGTCGCGTCGCACTCTGCAGTGACGACCGAGAACCCGACCTCATCGTCTCACGTGGGCACGTCAATCATTGCATCGACGTTGCCCGCGACGCTGGCATCTCCCTCGAAGACGCGCTGGTGATGGCGACCCTCAACGCGGCGGAGTACCACGGCTTTCGACACCTTGGCATTGTGGCGCCTGGATATCAGGCAGACCTCAATATCTACGCCTCAATGGATCACCTTATGCCGGACATGGTCGTACAAAGAGGCACAATCGTAGCCCGTAAGGGCTCCATGGTGATTCCGCTTCGTCAGATGCCACCACCCAAAGCTCTACTGAACTCCGTGCATCTGCCATCAGCGCTGGATGCAGACTCGTTTGCGACCTCGGTGCAAGCGGGCCAAACGATTCGGGCCATCGAGGTTGTGGAACATTCGCTCGCCACCAAATCCCGGTTGGTCACGTTCGTTGACGATGACCCAGCCCTCAACCAGCTCACCGTCATCGAGCGACACCACGCAACTGGACGCAGTGGGCATGGTTACCTGCTGGGCTTCGGTCTCCGTCGGGGAGCGATCGCCTCAACGGTTGCTCATGACGCCCACAATCTCATGATCGTCGGCGCCAATTCCGAGCAGGGCCGCCAAGACATGGCAACCGCTGCCAACTATGTCGCCTCGATCGGCGGTGGTCAGGTCGTTTGCCTCGATGGCAAGATCATTGCCGAGGTGGCGCTGCCAATCGCTGGCTTGATGAACAACATCGGTGCCGACATCCTGGGCCAACAGGTCGCGAGCACCCACGACACCATTCGGACGGCCCTCGGCTCTGAGCTTGAGGCACCGTTCATGACCCTTTCGTTCCTCGGGCTATCGGTCATACCGTCGCTCAAGCTAACCGACCAGGGCCTGATCGATGTCGAAAGTTTTCGAATAACGCCACTCGTCGTCGACTGAGAGCAACCTCGACGTCGCTAGGACTGGTGCCATGCACGCATGGACTCATGCAGCTACAGTGGACCTATAAGGAATGAAAGGATCAGCCATGCGAGATGCTGTTATCGTCGATGTCGTTCGCACGCCGGGAGGCAAGCGCAACGGGAGCCTCACAGGATGGCACGCCGTTGACTTGGCGGCTTTCGCCATCCAAGGATTGCTCGAACGTAATGCGTTCGACCCCGCCCAGATCGACGATGTTATCTTTGGATGCGTGAGTCAAGTAGGCGAGCAGTCAGCCAACATTGCCAGGAACGCAGCCCTTGCTGCCCATCTTCCAGAATCGGTCCCCGGCACCACCGTCGACCGTCAGTGCGGTTCGTCCCAGCAGGCGGCTGCATTTGGGGCTCAGGCCATCCTCGCTGGCGCTGCTGACATCGTTATCGCCGGTGGCGTAGAGTCTATGAGCCGAGTGCCGATGGGATCGTCCATGGGACAGGGTCCCGGGGTCCCCTTTGGTCCAATCCTTGGGGCACGTTACCAGGACCGCGGTGGCCTAATTCATCAAGGACTCTCCGCCGAGCTGATCGCCGAAAAATGGGGGTTAAGCCGCGACGATCTGGATCAGTATGCCCTTCGAAGCCAGCAACGTGCTGCCCAAGCGACGAACGATGGGAGATTCAAGAACGAACTCCTGGCGATCGAGATCAAAGATGCCAATGGCAACCCTGTGGGCACCATCCTTGACGTCGACGAGGGAATCCGCCCTAACACAACCCTTGAGGCACTGGGCGGTCTCAGACCGGCCTTCAAGGAAGATGGCAAGATCACCGCTGGCAACTCCTCACAGATTACCGACGGTGCCTCAGCAGCGCTCATCATGAGCGGCGAGCGAGCTGCCCAACTCGAACTCACCCCTCGCGCACGTTTTGTCTCCTTCACCGTGGTCGGGGCCGACCCCATCATGATGTTGACAGCCCCCATCCCCGCCACCGAACGGGTGCTCGACAACGCCAAGCTCACCCTCGATCAGATCGATCTGATCGAGATCAATGAGGCCTTTGCCTCGGTTGTCCTTGCCTGGGAACACGAACTTCGTCCCGACCCCGATCGGGTCAACGTCAACGGAGGAGCCATCGCCCTTGGGCATCCCTTGGGAGCGTCAGGAACTCGGTTGCTCGCCACCCTCGTCAACGAACTCGAGCGCACTGGTGGGCGTTACGGGCTCCAGACGATGTGTGAAGGTGGCGGCATGGCTAATGCCTACATCATCGAGCGCTTAGGTTAACCGGCGACCAAGCACAAGGCTGATGTGTCGACGTATTTTGTCGGCCCATGGCCGCTACAACTTTTAACGCGCCACGGCGACCGAGGGGCGCCCGCAATTGCCAAGCACCCCTCGTTCGCTCGTCCTTCCACTGTTGAGACGAACCCAGTTAGTGGCGCGAGATCCGAATAACGCGAGGTACACAACCATCATCGTGTTTTCGCATCCCAACCGTTGAGGGACATGGATAGTCGATATCACTGCGTATGCCCCGTCAATGATATTTTGTCGCTGCGTAGAAACAGCCTGCCAGCAGCACCAAACCTCCGATGGTGTACCAGCCACTTTGCGATCCCGGCAGCACCAACAAAAAGTTGAGGATGATCATCAACGCACCCGCGAGCCCCAACCCGATAAACAGGATCAGATAGATCAGGTTGCTCTTGGACTCCTCGGGCCGAGGTTTCGGTGGCGTATACCGGCCTCCCTGGGGGTGCTTTGACTTTTTCTGGCGAGCCACGCCTCCTAGTGTAGCTACGATGGTGGGGATGCTCCACAACGTCCTCGTCATCGACAACTTCGATTCGTTCGTCTACAATCTCGCCCAATACGTTGGTGAGCTAGGGGGGAGCCCTAGGGTGATCAGACAGGATTTGATCGCCCGAGATCCCAGCTTGATCGGTTCGCCAGACGCGATCATCATCTCACCTGGACCGGGACAACCCTCCACATCACTCGGTGGTATCGCCGTCCTCAACAGCCGGCCAGACACCCCAATACTCGGCGTCTGCTTAGGGCACCAACTCATAGGTGAGTTTTTTGGTGCCAACGTCATCCGGGCCAGGACGGTGATGCATGGGAGAACGTCAGTAATCACCCACGACGGGGCTGGCGTCTACCGGGGACTGGCCCCCCATGTAACCGTCACCCGTTATCACTCGTTGGTTGTCGATCCCACAACCGTTCCCGAGGACCTACTTGTCACGAGTCGCACCAACGACGGGGTCATCATGGGGCTACGCCATCGATCGCTCCCTATCGAGGGTGTCCAGTTCCACCCTGAGTCCATCCTCTCGGACGATGGACTACGCATGATCGGCAACTTCCTCGATCAATAACCCCGGGCGACCATTCTCTACCAGCTACTCATAATCGAGCACTTCGCGCCCAACGACTTGTGACCAACTTCAAGCCGTTGAGGGCGGCAGGGATTGACTAACCTGCGGCTGGTGGTGATCCGGAGCCTGGCGCGCTCGGACCGCTCGGGGACGAACCGCTCGAGACCGTTAGGGTGATCGAGGTACCGGCTGGCTCCTGTGTCCCAGCGGCAGGGGTCGTCCCAATGACGTCGCCACTGGCGACCGTCGAACTGGACTGGTATTGGTTCTGCGAAGCGACCGTAAACCCGGCATTCTGTAGTGCGGTCGTGGCCGCCGACACCGTGTCTCCAGCGACATTGGGAACAGCAGTGGTGCTCCCCGACGAGACGATCAAATTCACCGAGCTATTGGGAGCAACCTGTGACCCAGACGTGGGAGAGGTCGATATTACATCCCCGTTAGCGACGGTGGAGCTGGCCTGATAGGTGACGGTACCCACCTGTAGCCCATCTGCACCAAGTTTGTTCGACGCTGTGGCAACGCTCTCACCGGCGACGTTGGGTACGGTCAACTGCGATGGCCCGCTTGAGACCGTCAAGATAACCGTTGAGCCCTTCGCGACCGACTGACCAGCACTAGGTGATTCGCCAATAACGGTGCCTTGCGAGGCCGATGCGTGCTTGTAGTTGGTCGAGACGTTGAACCCTTTAGCGAGCAACGTCGACTCCGCATTCGACGACGACTGCCCTTTGACGTCCGGTACCGTTACTGCCGAAGGGCCACTGGAGACGACCAGCGTCACCGTTGAGCCCTTCTTGGCATGTGATCCACCCCGAGGTGACTCGCCGATGACGGTACCCGATGACTGAGACGAATTCCTGAACTCGACATTTGACTGCAAACCAGCTCGGCTCAACGCCGAGGTGGCGCCTTGCTCACCAGCTCCCGTTACGTTCGGTACCAAGACGCTGGCGACCGTTGTCGGTTTGGGTTTAGCCTGCGAGGCAAGCAGTCGCTTGCCAAAGAGAACACCTGCACCCGCCAAGAGGAGGATCACGATCACGAGCAGGACCCATGGCCATACGCGGTGGCGCCGTTTGGTCGGGGGTGCGCTCACCACCGGAATCGACGAGGTGGATTCGATCGCCGTGATGAACTGTGTCCGTGGCCCGGTGTTGGTCACCGGCTTGGCGACGATGGTGGCGTCGGCGGCCACAACACTTGCCATCTCGACCGTCCCGGCATGAATGGGGCGATCATCGAGAAAACGGAGCAGATCAGAGCGAAGTTCACCGGCATCACTGTATCGATTGACACGATCCTTCTGGAGGCATTTCAACACGATCGTCTCGAGGGCCGGCGGGATGGCAGGGTTGACCGAACGCGGAGCTGCGGGTCGCTCAGTGACGTGTTTGTAGGCAACGGCGATCGGGGTCTCAGCGAGGAACGGGGCGGTACCGGTGAGCATCTCGTAGAGCACGATGCCGAGCGAGTAGACGTCGCTTCGTCCATCGAGATCCTCCCCGCGAGCCTGCTCTGGCGAGATGTAGGTGGCAGTGCCGAGCACGGCCCCAGTCTGGGTGAGGTCCTCATCGTTAGTCACCGCCCGCGCAATCCCGAAGTCTGCGACTTTGACCATCCCATCCTCGGTGAGCAGCACGTTCGACGGCTTGATATCGCGATGCACAACCCCATGTCGATGGGCAAAAGCGAGCGCCAATGCAACGTCTGCTCCGATAACGGCCGCACGTCCTGGAGCGACCATACCAGACTCTCGGATTACATCGGCAAGCGTTGAGCCTGTCACGAGCTCCATTGCGATGAAGTATGTCGAGTTTGCTGGCCCCCAGTCATACACCGACACGATATTTGGGTGCGATAGGGCGGCAGCCGACTGCGCCTCACGCCGAAAGCGCTCCACGAAGGTTGGGTTCGTCGAGAGCTCAGGGAAAAGTACCTTGAGCGCCACGAGCCGGTCCAATAGAAGGTCTCGCGCCTCATACACATCGGCCATACCGCCTCGAGCGATGAGTCGTTCAGGACGGTAGCGAGTCCCGAAGGTTTGACCCTGTGGGTTTTCAGTCATCTAAGCCAGCTTTCACGGTTTGACTCCTAACGCTGCTGCAATCATCGCCTTAACGACTGGGCCTGCGTATTGTGCCCCGGTGGGGTTGGCCGAGAGGCCCGCCTGTTTGGGGACAACCACCGCGATGGCGATCTTTGGATCTTGCACCGGAGCGAATGCCACCATCCAGTTATCGGATTGGCCGACAATATTCGAGTGCCGGGTCAAGGTCGTCTGCGCCGTTCCGGTCTTGGCAGCGATCTCGATACCAGGAAGGGCGATCCCTGTGGCGGTACCGTTCTTCACGACACCGACCATGAGCTGTGCGACTTTTGCCGCCGTCGATGGGGACGTAGCCACCTTCCAAACCTTTGGCTGGTACGACAAGACCGTGGAGTCTTGACTTGAGATGATCCGTGAAAGCAGGTGAGGGGCCATGATGGAGCCGTCATTGGCGATACCGGCACCCACCAGCGCCATTTGGAGCGCCGTCGCCTGGTCATCACCCTGGCCGATGGCCGAAAACGCGAGTTGGGGAAGATTCTGCGAGAAGAACGAGGTCGGTGGAAAGGTTGATGCGGCGGCACCAGGTAAATCGATCGGGGGCACCTGGTTGAAGCCGAAATTCTCAGCCTCGGAATGCAGGTTCGACGCACCAAGGCGCAATCCAATCTGGGCAAAGCCGGTGTCACAGGAGACTGCCAACAACGCGGGCAACTCCCCACCGCACACTTCGTAAGCGTAGTTATGCAGGTGATGGGTCGTTTCGGGAAGCGCGATCGTGGCCACGGGTGGGAAGTTAACCCTCGCTAACTTCGGATCGTGATCGAAGATCGCAGAGGTTGTCACGATCTTGAAGGTTGATCCAGGAGGATAGGCCCGTGAGATTGCCCGGTTCAAGAGCGGCTGCTCAGGGTTCGCGTTGTAACTCTTCCAAGCATCCTCCTCCACCGTGCCACTTGGGGAGGCGAGGGGCGCCGGATTGTACGTCGGGTTCGACGCCATAGCGAGGACTGCTCCCGTCTTCGGATTGAGCGCAACCACCGCGCCCTTGAGCGCACCGAGGGCCTTGTAAGCAGTCGCTTGCAGGTTCGAGTCGATAGTCGTTACCAGCGAATCCGTCGTATAACTTTTCGAGAGCAGTTGCGAAAATGAGCTTGGTGTTGCGACTTTGCCCTCAAGATATTGGTTGTACTCGTACTCGAGGCCAGAGGTTCCATAAATCAGTGAATAGTAACCGGTTACATCCGAGTACAGAGACCCATGGGGATAGACACGCTGGTATTTGTATTGCGAACTCGATGGAACCGACATCGCCATCACCTGGCCATTAGCCGTGAGGATCTCCCCTCGGGGCGTTGAAAATGCTTTGATGATGGCTGAATAATTGCCAGGTGCATCAGAGAGGCTACTGGCCTTCACGATTTGAAGGTCGTTGAGCTGGAGGAAAAGGATCGCAAAGATCAAGAGGAAAAGAGCCCCGACAAAGGTAATCCTGCGTCTCATAGCGCACCTCCATAGGCGATGGTGGTGGATGAGAACTGTTGGGTCGCATTATGCACGAACTGCTTTGCCTGTGAGAGAGACCCCTCGCTGATGCCGTGAAGGATCTGTGACCGAACGCCCTCGGCAAGCCGATCAAGACGAATGTTGGTGAGGTCGACGACATGGGGACTGAACCATAGCACGCCTCCTTGCCGACCCTGATAGATCGCAACGCGATTATCCAATGCTGTTACAAAGTAGGAGTGCTGGACATAGAGATCGATGGCAAACACGACGACACCTGCAAACACAATCAGCAGGATGAGGAATAGCGCGGCTCTCACCAGCGGACGAGAGATCGCCGAACGTTGGGTCATGCTGTTTGGCAACGGTGATGGAATCCGGTTGGTCTTGAGTGCTCGTTCCCCGACCGGAACCACCTGGGGAGCCTCCATCGGCTCTTGGTAATGTTCCTCTAATCGCACTGCTCCACGCCCGGGTGTATCGATCTTGACGACAACGACCGTGATATTGTCGTTTCCTCCATGCTGATTGGCAGAGCGTATGAGGGCGTCGACAGCTTCCTCGGGGTTCTGGGTTGCAAGCACACGAGCGATCTCATCGTTGGAAACCTCGTTGATCAGGCCATCCGAACACAAAAGCACGACGTCGCCAGCTTGTAACGGCACCTGAAAGTGGTCAGGCGAGACATCGAGGGCAACGCCGAGCACCCTCGTCAGCACGTGTCGAGCCCGATGGGTCATCGCCTGCTCGCGGGTGATCGAGCCAGCATCCACCAACTCCTGGACAAACGTATGGTCGTTCGTAAGTTGGGTGAGTTCACCATCGCGTAGCAGGTAGGCACGAGAATCCCCCACATTGAAGATGTCCGCCCGCGACTCCTCGGCATTGACCAACGCCATCGTCAACGTCGTGCCCATACCCTCGAGCGCTACCTCATGTTGGGCGCGATCGAGGATCGATCGGTTCGCGTTATCGATTGCTACCTCTGGGTGGTCCCCAGCCTTCAATGAAGCCACCGTCTCAGAAACGGCTACCTCAGCGGCAACGTTACCGCCAGCATGGCCGCCCATGCCATCAGCAACGATGAAGACGGAGCCATCCGCAAACAAACGATCCTGATTCTGGGCACGTACCCTGCCGGTATCGGTCGCCGCAGCGTAGGTCACGTTCACTTGGCAACGACCTTCATCGCCGTTTTGCCGAGCTGGATCACATCGCCCTTCGTGACTCGCATCGGAGCTTCGAGCAAGTCGCCGTTGACGAACGTTCCGTTCCTTGAACCCAGGTCAGCAACGACCAAGTGCCGACGATCGAGATAAATCTCTGCATGACGTTGGGACACAAAACTATCCTCAGCCAATGCGATCGAACACGCCTTGTCGCGTCCAACCACCGACGGGGTCTCGAAGACGAACGAACGGCCGGCATAGGGCCCCTCTAAAACGAGGAGCTTACCTGAGGTTTTATCGGTATGGGTGCCGACACTCACGGGCTTGGAAACTGGTTCATTCATGGGTACGGACACGAGGTTTGTTGCGACGGTGGTCCGTGCCTGACGCCTCGTCTCTCGCCATACCGCACGCATGGCAAAGAGAAAAAACAACCAGATGAGGGCGATCAGCACGTACTTTAACGCGCTCAATAACAGAAGCGGCATCGATTAACCCTTGCGTACCGAGAGATCCGTCGTCCCGACCGTCACGACATCACCTTGGTTCAACTCCGTCGGCCTCGAAATCTTTGCGCCATTGACAAAAGTGCCGTTCGTAGACCCTAAATCGAAGACGGTAATGCTGCCCTCGTCGACCACAATTTCTGCCTGCCGTCGTGAGACCCTAGGATCATCGACAAAAATATCTGATCCCGCAAGCCTTCCGATGACATGCGTTCCGATCGTGAGCTTGACCGGCGTGCCATCGGGCATCACGACCGCCCACCGATCACCAAAGCCACGCTCCTCACGAAATGTGCAATCGATGTAGAACGTCCCGGACTTGAGCTCAGGGTCTTCGATCAGCTGGAGATCGATCGGCCCAAGGAGTTCGTAGTCACCCCCCTCGACGGTCTCTTGGGCCAGCACGCGCAGCTCGCTCTCCACCCGATTGCGTAGGGGACTCAACTCGCGTAAGTCCTCGACGGATAACCCAACAGTAAGGACGTTGGGGGCGACGCTTGATCGCACGCCGACACGACTGGATCGTTCGATCTCGCGCACGAGTCTACGACCCAGCTCAGCTGGTTCAATTCCCCGCGGACTTCCCTTGGCAAAGATTGACTCCACCACAGCCGCGATCTTACGTTCGAACGATTCGAGACCCACTCCACTAGCACTATAACCAGGAATCGATGAAACCAGCCTTCTTTTCACCGGGATAACTCAAGGAGTATAGCAGATGGCTCGTATCCACGATAGGATGAGAGCTCCGGGCGAGTGGCGGAATTGGTAGACGCGCAGGATTCAGGTTCCTGTGAGGGCAACCTCGTGGGGGTTCAAGTCCCCCCTCGCCCACCACCGTAGTAACGCAACCACGCTTAAGCTCTACTACGTTCGCGCCCAACCACGACAGTGTCGACCCAACCACGGAGCGTGCTTTGCCGACGATCCATTGACTGAGCAGGCCATCGAGTGACCTCAGGCCAGTCAGTCCCAGCTCGCCGATGTTAGTTCTCTGCGTAAACGCCGATCTCACTGAAGGCATATCCCATGACGGCTTGCTGAGCCCTCTTTGAACACAACGTGCGCCAGCATTGGGTCGCAAACGATAGCGGGCCGACGCTCATCGCACCCCGATCGCAAAGGTCAGGCCTCCTCATTGTTGCAACAAAAGTGCTCGAGGCCAACCTCCCCAAGGTCAATTCATCAACCGCCCAGCGACGCCCCTGGCTGCGGCATGACCAAGCCGTTTGTGTCCGACGTCATGAGTAACCACTGGCCCACGGGACGTGACCTCCTGAACGCATCACCCAAGCGCACATCTGACCAATACCTCTGGCTACCTCAGGCCAACGACCAGTTTCAAAGGACAAATCGGGTCAAGATGAAATCACGTGGCGATAGCGGCACTAGCCCAGAGTGTCTACAGCTCGCTGGTCTCACACTACGCTGATGACCGTATCAGCATCGCTGCCACACAGAGCCATTTGCCCAGCAGTCGATCGTTATCAAGACCCTTTGATCAGTCACTGAGGCCAAAGAGGGAGGATGAGCGCAGCGCATGCATCCATCAAGTCAGAAGACCGACGGCTTACCAACGCTCTTAGTTGTGACCGTACTCGATGCATCCCCGTACAACAACGACCCCCTCGGTGATTGTCAGCCATGACGATCACCGAATTCCTCGTCATCCTCGGCATCACGCTCGCCGCCGAGCTCACCGACAAATCGATGGTTGCCGCCGTACTGATCAGCCGACGTAATGGGCCCGTTATCACCTTGTCAGCAGCCATCGCAGCAGTCGGGATCGAGGCCTTTCTCGTCGCGTTCATCGCCAACTCGATTCGACTGATCCTGCGCGGGACGCTGATTCACGTGGTGGTCGGCATCGTGTTGACGGTGATCGGGGTCCTGTTGCTCATCAAAGCCTTCCGCACCGAGGACGAGGACGCCAAACCTGACCAACGCACGACGAGTTGGCCCAAGATCTTCCTGATTTTCTTCCTCGCCGAGCTTGGCGACGTCACCCAGGCCACGACCGCAGGCTTTGCCCTAGCGACTGGGTCCCCGATCTTTGTCGGGCTCGCCGCCACGCTCGGGATGGGGATCTCGCTCACGGCGGCCATCGCCCTCACCCGCTTCACCCAACACCTCTCGCAGCGCGTGCTCTACACACTGGCTGGCCTCATCATCCTCATCCTTGCTGGCCTCTCCTTCGCCGGGATCGGCATGTAGCCACGGTGTGGATTGGACCCATCAACACACCAATCCCCCTCGAGGGAGGGGGATTGGTGTGTGCCTAGGGATGGGGTCTTGGTTACATCAGGTGTTGCTCGGGGTACCTGATTCGCTCGTTGTGTTGTTGTGAGTTC